>JACMIM010000668.1 GCA_014381165.1 Roseiflexaceae bacterium | reverse complement strand
ATGGCGGCGTAGGCGGCAAAGCCCAACCCGGCGATCAGCACCACCATCCACCAAGTCTCATAGGGGTTGAATACCGCCCAGAGACCGTAGGTTCGGTTTGGCAACGCGGGCAGTAGCACCAGTGAAATAAAAAGCAGCTTGAAGGCGCCCGACAGCTCGCGGGCGGTCAGGTTGTGCAAGGCCGCGTGCAGCGGCTCTTTCAGGCTCAGCAACAAGGCCACCACCACGCCCGCGCCCGCTGCCAGCACTGGCTGCTCGGCTTGCGCCAGGCTGCCGAGCAGAAAGGTGATCAGTAGGGCGATCTCGCTGGTCAGGCCGCGGTCCCCGGCGCGCAGCAGATCACCCAGGTAACCGGCCGTGATTAGCAGCGCGAAGGCGCCAAACAGCGCCACCCAGACTGCCACGCCGAGGTGCAGGGCGAGTAGCGATGCAAGGCCGCCGCACAGACCGCTCAGGGCAAATGTGCGGATGCCGGCGACCTGTCCCGCATCGTCGCTCCCACGTGCACGCCAGCCGCGCTCGGTGCCGATCAATAACCCAATGCCAAGGGCAGTGGCGAGGTTGAGAAGCCATTCCAGTGCAATGAACATGGCGCTGACCGAGGTAGTGGATGTGCGCATTTTACCCGGGATGCTGGCGAGGATACGAAATTCGACGGCAGCTTTGAGGGTATCCCCGGGCTTGACAGTCGCGCTGGCGTCAAGCGTGAATGAATAAGAATCTCAGCGCTTCGCACACCAGGGTACGGACACGCCTGGTGTTATCAAAACTGTTCCCATTCGTCGTGACTGCCCGACTTGGCGTTGGCCACGCGCTTGCACTGGCCTGGGTTGAAGAGCCCGTTCGGTACAGTCGCAGTAGAAATTCTTTTGGTTGAGAGTTGCGTCACATTGGTCATGAAAGGCGTTGTTGTCAGAACGGCCCAGTGTTCTGCACCGTTCTGCATGCCATCGAGCTTGAATACACTGACCACCTGCGCCAGATTGCCGGCCTGATCCTGCAATGAGTCGGCCGCCGCCGCCGCCGCTTCCACCAGCATCGCGTTTTGTTGCGTGGCCTGATCCATCCGGATGATCGCCTGATTCACTTGGTCGATACCCGCGCGTTGCTCGCCGCTGGCTACAGTGATCTCGCTCATGATCTCGGTCACCCGCAAGACGCTTGCGACGATCTCTTCCATGGTAACGCCGGCCTGCTCGACCAGCTTGCTGCCGGTTCCGACCCTGTCGACAGCGTCGCCGATCAATTCCTTGATTTCCTTGGCTGCCCCCGCTGAGCGCTGCGCCAGGTTGCGCACTTCGCTGGCCACGACCGCGAAACCACGGCCTTGCGCTCCGGCGCGGGCAGCCTCCACTGCAGCATTTAGCGCCAGGATATTGGTCTGGAATGCGATGCTGTCGATCACGCCGATAATGTCGACGATTTTCCTGGCTGACGCATTGATCGAACCCATGGTAGCGACCACTTGCGACACGGCGGCACCGCCCTTGAGCGCGACTTCGGAAGCCGATAGAGCCAGCTGGTTGGCTTGGTGCGCATTGGCCGCGTTGTGTTTAACGGTCGTGGTTAGTTCTTGTATCGACGATGCGGTTTCTCCCAGCGAACTGGCCTGTTGTTCGGTACGGGAAGATAGGTCGAGATTGCCGGCGGCGATCTGGCTGGAGGCGGCGGCGATGGTGTCGGTGGATTGCCTGATTTTTCCTACTGTTTGCACCAAATTTTGTTGCATCGCTTTCATCGCAAACAACAGGCTTTGATGGTCGTTATGCTTTGTTTCGACCGCAACCGTCAAGTCGCCGGCAGCGATACTGCGCACGATCTGTGCTGCATACTCCGGCTCGCCGCCAAGCTGGCGATAGATATTGCGGACCAGGAAAAAACCGACCAACGCCGCGATCAGTGCGCCCACTGTAATCGCTACGATCACCGTGGCGCGCAGCGCAACGAAGCGGGCACTCGATTGCTCGTATTGTTTCTTGGCCTCATCGACCTGCAGCTTGCGTAATGCATCGACGCTTGCCCTGACCGCAGGAACCAGCGCTTGGAGCTGCTCCTGCAATTGGCTGGCATCGGCCAGTTTGCCTTCGCGCATGGAGGCAACATAGGGAAACATGCTTTCCTTGAACATT
>JACMIM010000667.1 GCA_014381165.1 Roseiflexaceae bacterium | reverse complement strand
GCGTGCGTGGCGATTCTGATCTACCTGACGGTGGCTTTCCGCAAGGCACCGCACCCGATTCGCTACGGGATTTGCGCGATTGTGGCGATGCTCCACGATGTGCTGGTGGTGGTGGGAGTCGCGTCGATCCTGGGTGAGCTGTTTGGGCTGGAAGTCGATGCGCTGTTCTTGACCGCGCTGCTGACGGTGATCAGCTTCTCGGTGCATGACACCATTGTGGTCTTCGACCGTATTCGCGAGAACTTGCTCACGCGCCGCTCGGGCGAGGCTTTCGAGGATATCGTCAACCATAGTATCGTGCAGACATTGCCGCGCTCGATTAATACCCAGCTGACGTCAATGTTCACCTTGACAGCGCTCTTGCTGTTCGGCGGCACAAGCATTCGGAACTTCGTCGCGATTCTGCTGATTGGCCTGATCAGCGGCACATTCTCGTCGATCTTCAACGCCGCTCAATTGCTGGTTGTGTGGGAGAATCGCGAGTGGACGCGCTGGTTTGGTCGCCGCGAGCCGGTGGTCGCATAAGGGAGGCAGATAAAATCATCTCATGCGCAGCAGGGATGTTTTATTTTTCGCGCGTCCCTAAGCTCCGCTGGCAGCCATCAGCTTGGCCGTTTAGGGAGGTTCGTAGTGGCCGTGGGCTTCTCCGAACCTCCTTTGTCACCCCTGGCATAGTAGTGTAGGTTCGCCAGGAACGCTTCATATTTCCAGGAGGGTGCAATGTTTGAACGAGCATTGGCTTGGTTCGGGCCTACCAAAAATTCGGGCCAGGATAGCGCCGAGGCTGACGACATGCATGAAACGACTGGCGGCGAGCCGGGCGATGGTGCTGGCCCGGTATGCGTCGGGGTTGTCGCGGGGCCGCTACGCGCGGAGATTGCGCGCACCTACCTGGAGCAGGCCGGAATCTCGGTGTATCTCCAGGGCGAGGCGCTTGGCAGTGTATATGGCTTTACCAGCGGCCCGCTCGGCGCGGTGCGTGTGCTGGTTCCTGTTGCACAAGCCGAGGAGGCCGCGCAAATCTTTGGCGAGCTCGATTTCAGCGATGAAGGCGCAGATGACAAGATGACAAGATGACAAGATGCATTATCTTGCTATTTTGTCATCTTGTCATCTTGTCAGTGGCATTTTTTTGCGAGTGACGATGTTAAGTCGCTCGGCGTCGGCGGTATGGCCGCCGGATCAGGCTGAGCACAAATACCAAGATGATCGCGCCAACGATTGCCCACACCACGGGAATCGTGACGCCATCAATCGTGACTGGTAGGAGTTCCGGTAGCCCAATTTGCGGGGCCAGCCAACTGCCAATGAACGCGCCCAGAAAGCCAATTACTGCCGTTGCCAGGAAACCGCCTGGACTATAGCCCACCACCGCCTCAGCGATTGCGCCGACAATCGCGCCAACCAAAAGCAACACAAGAAGCCCTACCAAGCTAATCGTCATTGTCGTCCTCCTTTACCTTGGATATCGGTCGTCGGCGATTACTAGAGCAAAAAGTGTGCCATGGCTAGGGGATGATCAGGCAGTGCCTCGAACAATGCACCGCAAAGCCTGCAATGAGCGCCTTGCGGTGCATTGTACGGACGCGATATATCGCGTCCGTACAATGAATTCCAATGTCTCCATGCGACACAATGGCACGCACGCTGAACTTCGTCTCAACTCTTAACTTTGAACTCTTAACTTTGAACTTTCAACTCAGTTGTTCCGCCGCGCCGCCGCCTCCATCAGCGTTTGAATGCGGCTGACCATCTCGGCGGGGTTGGGATGCAGGCCCTCCAGTAGCAGCGCGCTCTCGTAGATCTGCTCAACCAGCGGGGTGATCAACGGATCGTCGGGGCGCTCATCGATCATGCGCGCCAGATCGGCGATCAGCGCGTGGCCGCGGTTGAGCTCGACGCTTCTGGCCGGGGTTTTGTAATCACGGTCGAGCATGCGCTGGATGCGTTCCATCTCGCGGTTTGGCGCATCTTCGG
>JACMIM010000079.1 GCA_014381165.1 Roseiflexaceae bacterium | reverse complement strand
ATGTTCGCCCAGCAGCTCGACGCCTGGGTGCGCGCCGGTCGCTTGACCGCCGACGAGGCCGCGCCAGTGTTGCGGGCCTTGCAGCCAGCAGTGCCACACCCCGCCACCATCCAACCCCCAATAGCCCGGCGCTTCAGCGCCGGTAATCCGGTGACGCCCGCCATCCCACGCGCTCCTTCGCTGGCCGAGCGAGCTTGGGCCGGGTTATTGGCGCTGCGCACCCGCCAGCTACTGCTGTTTCTGGGCGCGTTTCTGCTGCTGGTTTCTTCGCTGGTGTTGGTGCTGTTAAACTGGGCACAGGTTCCAGTGGAACTTCAGTGCTCCCTGCTGGTCGCAGTCTGTGGCGCACTTTGGGCTGGCGGCGAATTCCTGGAGCGGCGCTGGCAGCTGGCGAGCGCTGGGGCTGGCCTGCGTGCGGTGGCGGGCGTCCTGCTGCCGGTTGTCGTGTTCGCAATCCTGCGGGCGCTATCAAGCATCGATCTGCACACGAACTGGCTGTTTTCATCGCTAGTGTGTCTACCACTGTATGTGGTGGCGGCGCGTACCACCAATCAGCGGCTGTTTTCGGTGGCTGCCAGCCTGAGCGCGGCCAGCGCCACGCTAGCTGCGGCAGGCTTTGCGGGCTGGCAATTTGCGCCCGGTGCGCTGCTACTGCTGTTTACCGCCTACCTGCCGCTCGCCCGCTACCTGCGCCGCACCGTGCCCCAGCATGCCACCACACCGATGTGGGTGGCACAGCTTGGCGCTCCGCTGGCGCTGCTCGCGGCATTCAGCGCGAGCGAAGTTGGCGTGCTTGCCACGACAATCTGGCTTGGTGTGCTGTTCTATGCCTGCACGGCGCTGATCACCAAGCGTGCGGTGTGGAGCTGGCCAGCGGCGGCGCTTGGCCCGATCGCGGCGGTACTGACCGTCGCCGCTTGGAGGCCGTTGTCGGTGCTGGGGTGCGCACTGGCCCTGGTTTGCCTTGGCATCGCCTACCTGTTTGTGGCGCGACAGAGCGGGCTATTCGCGCGATCTGGCCAGTCAGGCGGCCTGCACATGGGCACAGCGCCCTGGCTGATCGCGCAGCTGTTAGTTCCTGGCAGCCTGCTGGTGAGCCTGATCGGCTGGGGCGGCACATTGACGGCGCTGATTCTAACGGCGAGCGTGGCCTTCTACGCGCTCGCGCTGTGGTGCGAGCAGCGGTTGCTATGGAGCACGCTTGCCGCCGTAACCTTTCCCGCAGCACTAAGCGCAGCACTTGCCGCCTTTGCGACCATGCCGCCGCGCGGACTGGAGTTTGTGCTGTTGGGCGTTGCCGCCCTTTACCTGCTGGTCGAGTACTGGCTGCGGCGGCGCGGCCAGGCCACGCTTGCGATCGGGCCAGGCTGGACGGCGCAACTGGGCGTGATCGGGCTGCTGGTCACGCTGCTCGTTTCTGGCGAGCTATCGTGGCAAGCTGCGGCGCTGGCGTGGGGCACCGTCGGCTTCTACCTGCTGGCGCTCCAGCTCTCGCGCCAGTTGGTTTGGCTCTGGCCAATAATGGCCTTGCTGCCATGCGCCATGTGGCTCACGGCTGGGGCCGCCGCATTGCCGAGTGTCGCACTCCTGCTGGCGTTAGCGCTGCTGGCGCTCGTGTATAGTGGCGCTGCGGTGTGGATGGAGCCGCGCACCCGCCCGGCGGCGATTCCCGCCTATCTGATCGGCCTTGGTCTGGCCGCCCTGGTCGGCAGCGCCGCAACTATCTCGGGAACGGCGATGCTGCTGGTGATGCTGCCACCGCTGATCGCGCTGTTTGGGCTGCTCACCGCCGCCACGCATCGTGGCCGCCTGAGCTGGTTCGAACCAACACAGGTCGCGCAGGTCGCGGTTGCATCGCTTGGCATTGGCATCGTGTTGCTGCGCGTCTGGCTGGGTGCGCTGCTCCAGCTGACGCCACTTTCGTTGCCGTGGCAGGCGGTCACACTGCTGCCGCTGGGTGCTATAGCCTTTGCGGCGGCGCGCTGGTGGCCGGGGCGGCTGCGGCGCGGCTACGATCTGGCGCTTCAAACGCTCGGCGCATTGTTCGCGCTCGAGCTGTGCAGCCGCGCGCTGGGCACGCGCAACCCGGAGGTGGTCAGCATGTGGCTGCTGGCGGCGACCTGGCTATTCCAGCTAGGGCTGCGCCGCAACGTGCTGTGGAGCAGCCTGTTCCTCGGCACATTGCCGTTCGCGCTGGTTCTGCTGCTGGCGCGGCTGAATGCAGCCGACTGGCAGGGCACGCTGCTGGCGCTTACTCTGATCAGCGTCTACCTGCTGGGCGGCGAATCGGCGCGGCGCGGTGCGTGGCGCTGCCTGACTGTACCCGGCACTGTGTTTGGCGCGCTGATAGCCGTGGGCCTCAGCATGCTCGTGGCAGTCGATCTCTTCACCCAGGGCGCAGCGCCGTGGAGCGATCTGCTGGTGCCGCTGGTGCTGCTGGCTGTTCTGGCGCTACTGGCGGCGCGCTGGCGGCTGCCAGCACTGGGCGTGCTGGCGAGCGCGGCACTGGCCAGCGCGGCGCTGCTGGCGCTGAATCTGGAACTGCTGCGCCCATGGGTTGCCACCGCCCACGAATACACCCTCATGCTGGTCGCGCTGACTATAGTGCTGCTGGTGGTTGGCGCAGTGCTGCGTCGGCTGGCTCCCCGCCACGCGCTGCCATATGAACTGAGTGGTCTGGCGCTGCTAGCTGGCGCACCAGTGCTGGCGCTGGTTGGGTCGGACACTGGGCTGGTGGCCTGGGGAGCGCTGGCGCTGGCTGGTGTCTACACGACCTGGCGCTACCAGATGCGCTGGCTGCTACTGCCGGCGCTGCTGGCGAGT
>JACMIM010000666.1 GCA_014381165.1 Roseiflexaceae bacterium | reverse complement strand
CTCCTGCTCGGGCGCATCGGCGCGCCAGCCAGGCGGCAGCAGCACCGCGATCCCAGACCCATCGGGCTCCCAGGCCGCCGCCGTCGCCCGTGCCAGCCGGACATCGGTGGCGGCCTGCACCGCGAGCGGGCCATCGGCCAGCATCACCTCATCGGCCTCGTCTAACCGCACCACACTCGCGCCCCACTCCTCGTAGCCGCCAAAGCCCCGTTCATCGCTGAAGTTGTAGCCAACCACCAGCATCCGCCCTCCGTCCCGGTTGTAGGCCGGCGGAAAGAGCCAGCCCGCCCCGACACTGAGGACCACGGGCCGCGGCGCGTCAACATCTGCCTCCTCGATGCGGGTGATGTCGACCAGCGACTGGTAGCCCAGGAAGCGCTGGTACGCTATCCGCTCGCCGTCGGGCGACCAGGCCGGGCTGTAAACGAGATGCCCGTCGTCGGTAGTGGGGCTGGAGACCGCCACCGTGGTTCGCTCCACGCCGCTACGGTCTACCACCACGATCGTGTTGTCTGCGCTCACGACATCACCGCCCGAGCTGGGCGTTGTAGCAGTCGGCGGGGTGCTCAGCGCAAGCCACTCGCCATCTGGGCTGAAGACTGGCTCGCACCCGGCCCCGAGCGTTTGCTCTGGCCCACCGGCCGCCGCGATCACGCGGGCCTCGGCGGCGTGGCACCAGGCCGACCAGCTGAACCAGTCGGGCGGCTGAGGCGCGGGCAGCGTTGAGGCGGTATAGGCCAGGCTGAGCCCGTTGGGCGACCAGCGGGGCCTGGCCTCGACTCGGTCGTTCGTGGTGATTCGGCGGAGGCTCTCGCCATCGCGACCGACGAGCCAGAGCTCGACGGCGTCGCCCGTTTCGCGGACAAGCGCGAGTGTGCGCGCGTCCGGCGCAGCGGCGAAGTCGCGCACGTTGGTGGCGATAGTACGCTCGCTGGCCGTGGCAACGCTGAGCGCTACGAGAGCGCCGCCGCGCAGGAACAGGATCTCACTACTGTCGCTGCCTGCCACCGGTGAGGCGTCGAGCGCGGCCAGGGGTTGCGCGGTTGACGTGCTGGGCGGCATCGTTTGCCGCCCAAAGCCCCAGGCAGCGCACCCGGCGAGGAGCGTGGCGCAAAGCAGCGCCAGCAGCGAAGAACGGCCTATCACGAAGGACATAGACACCTCTCGTGTTGTGTATGTTCGGTTGTTTGCGGCGCAAAGCTGGGCTCAAGCACGCCGCGCGCTCAGACGCGCGGCCGTCGCCAGACGACAAAACGCCCAGGGGTTGTGGAGCCCATCGCCTCAAGAAGCGCCACATTGTCGAAGTCGGCAAGTTGCTGGAGCACTTCCAGCAGCGCGGGAAAGCCCGGACAGGTGCCCGCGATCAGGATGATTTTCGATCGGGAGGGGCTTGCGAACAGCCAGACACTATCGTCTCCGATCGGGCCTGCCTCGCTCGTAAAAACAGTGATCTCATCCAGTTCATCCCAGCGGATCGCGGCGACCACGACCTCGCGGGAACAGGTGCGAATAGTGTCGGCGTCGTACTCAACGCGCAGCCGCCTTGCCAGCCGCCAGCGATCAAGGTACGGTCGCAGCAGCAGCGAAACCACACTCACACCGAAGAGCAGAGCGCCCCAGATCAGGGCGGGCGACTGCGATGCGCCAACCAGGCACACCACAACCAGCACGACGCCGGCTCCGATCAAGCGCAGATCGTCCTGTGAAAACGGCTTCAAGCACCTCTCCCAGCTGTAGCTTCGCACCCTGGCCGCGCTCGTGGTTGTCCCTACATCAGATGGTACAGTGTTGCATCTCGGCTCGTGCATCATTCATGGCCGAGAGTGCATCACCGAGGCGATGGCGCTTGCCGTTGCGTGCGGCACGGGCAGCGGCTGATGCAGATCGCGCCAGGGATGAGGCATCGTCTCGCCGCCGCTCCCGTACTATAGGTGTGTTCGCAAGGAGAAACCGGAGGAGGTTCGCATGAGGTTGCGCAGATGGCTCATGATTGTGCTTGTTGGTATGCTCCTGGTCGGCATCACGGGGTTTGTTTCGCCCCACCTTAGGCGCTATGAACTGTCAAGACGCCTTGATAGTTTGGTACTGCAAGCGACCGCACCAGGCGGGAGCGGCGCGGTCGACATTGGACAGATCGACCAGTTTGGGTGGGACAGGCTGTATGTGTTCACGCCCTATACGCCCCACACAACGGTAGACGAAGCACTTGGTTTCGCGTGGGCCAAGGTTCATGAGCTAGATATCGAGCGCAGGGACGATATCAACCTGCTGGTGTTCACACAAGGGCGCTCCGTGGCGAGCTATCTCGAACTGCCCCGCAACAGGCTGGACTTTGCACATATCTCCGACGATCACCTGTTCACACGCTTGTCGGCGCAGTTTCAGGCACGTACGGAAAGCGGCTCACAGGTCTTACTGCTGACGCCTGTCGGCCCGTAGCGCACGCATCACGCGCTCATCGCCCGTGCGGGTAGGGTTTTCCGCGCCTGAGGTACAACGCCGAACTGCCTCCACGGCTTTTGGAAAGCTGGGCCGGTAGGCGCTGGTGGGCTGAGCGAGCGAGGCTGATGCATAGCAGCTCATGTTTGAGGCACCGGTAGCAGCCTTTTGTGGCAGAATGCGTGAGCCTAGCATTCGCTCACCGGAGAAACATGATGAAACTGCTACGATCATGAACCATTGAGCACCATGAGAAGCGGGGCTTGTCCAGCATCCCGCCGGGGTGCCAGACGGCCACCGCTCCACTTTTCACCGCTTTACCGTGTAAGCTCTCATAGGAGGTTCTAGATGGAACAGTTTTCGATAGCTACCCACCGGCAGAGCCCCCGCGCCTGGTTCGAGCATCCGGTGCTCGTTTTGTTTTTGCCCTACAGCGTGCAAACTGTACCGCTCGCGGCCGACCCGGCAGCGCTGCGTAGGCTGTTCGAGTCGAGCCGCGAGCCATGGCGGCAGGTCGCTGCCCAAGGGCCGCTTACGACCGCGCACCGACGATATGAAGCTGTTGCGAGCGGTGGGCAGCTACGAATTGATGGGCCTTACGGCAACAAAGCCTGGACAATGACGACGCTGGTTACTGAGGCACTCGACGCGCACGGATCGCTGCTCACCCTGCGAACGTTCCCGCACCGGAGCATCGTGTTCGGCTTACTTGCCCAATTGGCCTTTATCAGCATCTTCGCTGTCATGGTCGGTGTTCCAGGGGCACCATGGTTTCCGCTGCTCTTTTTTATGCCGTTTCTGTACGTCGCTAGTATCATTTGTACTAAGGTCGAGGCAGCACGCATTGCGACGCTCGTGCGTCAGGCGATTGAGCAGGAGCAACCAAAGGAAGGACAACTGTGAAATCAGCGCTTCGCCATCGGCCCGCAGTCGCAGGGCATGCCCATGCGGCCAGCAGATCGACTTCAGCACCGAGCGGCTGCTCGGCGCGGACGACGCTACGACCTTTTGTGGTCGGCTGGGCAACCTTCTGATCGACCTCGGGAACACGATCTCATAGCGCCACACTATACATGCCTAATAACGAGGCTCCGGAGAGCAGAAGATGCAGAAACTCTTGCGGCTGAGCGATCAACACCCGTGGGCTATTGTGGTCGCCCACGTGCTCATCGTCACAATCTTATTCGTGGTGTTCTTGAGTGCCCCTCCGATCGTGGAGTGGGCGGCGTCCTTCAGCCGGCAGCCCGCCGAGCTGCGGGTGATGGTGTATCTGCTTGCCCTGGCGATGCTCGCGGGCTTGTACATCATCCTGGTGCTCTTCTTCGCCCTCCGGCAGCAGAGCGAAGCCCGCACGGGCCCGCGCGTCCGTGACGCGCTGCTCGGAATATGGAAGAGCAGCGACACGCAGTCCGGTACGGCAGCACCACGGCTCGCCGTCACTGTCTGGCAGGACGATGACGCAATCCTCGCCTCTATCACCGCCGCTACCGACCACGGAGAGATTGAGGCGCCGGTCAAGATCTCGGGGATCGCAGGCGGCGAGACGTTTCTGCTGCACACCGAACGTGCCCCGGCCAGCCGACGACGTGACGAGCGTAGCCGCCCAGGGCTTTGGCAGCTGGAGCTTGCCCTGCCAGATGGGCGCAAGCCATTTCTTATTGCACGGGCGGAAGATCCAGAGCAGATCGAGGCCGGGCGTGGCTCCACGGAAGTGATCTTACACAAGTCGCTGGGCCCGCAGTAGCCGCTACCAGCAGTAGCATCAATTGGTCGTGCGCTGCGAGCCCGCGCCTGGAGGAGCTGAAGGCAGCCCTGCCCACTCGACTTTTTCAGAAAGATGCCGACCCAGCGTGCTGAAGGCGAGAGCCGCGCTGCCCTCGCGTATTGTTAGGGTATACCCTATATTGGCGTCAGGTATCACCACCTTCTTGTGTCAGAATAGAGCTACTTTTTGTGTTTTTTGACAGATGATGCGAAAGGTAATAGAGCTCTTCCTGACACTATGCATACAAAGTAGTGGCTTCTGGGCGCAGCTGAATTAAAACAGCATCATTCGAGGTTGTAGCCATCGATACCGAGGAGGCGGCGATTGACTGAACCGGGGCGAGAATTATCATCAACTCCGTCGGGCGGTAGCGGACGCCAACTTTGGGAAGTTGCGGTTCAAGGCGGAGGACGAGCAGGTGTTGTGGAGCGAGTGCAGCCGGCTGATCACAAACTGCATCATCTCCTACAATGCGACGATCCTGTCGCGACTGCTCCAACAGCATGAGGTGGCGGAGAACGCACCAGGCACTGTGAAGTTGGCGCAGATCTCGCCGGTGGCGTGGCAGCACATCAATCTGTATGGCCGCTACGAGTTCACCCGCACGTCGGCGCCGATCGATGTCGACACAATTGTTGAGCGATAATGAGAACTGCCGGCGCATCGCTCCAGCGTGTTAGACCCGCATCGCTAATCATTGCGGCAACCGTGGCTACTGCTTTGATGACACGCCGGGAATCCGTATCCGGCTGTTCCAAGCGCAGGTCAGCGAGAGCAAGCAGCGCCGCCGTGCGATGGCGAGCACCGCTGGGATCTTGAAAACGGTATCGATAGGCAGTCGGTCAGTGACGTGTGAACACCGTAGACACAGTGTGTGCCCAGCGCCGGCGCTGCAAAGGCTGCGGTGCTTTATCCTCACCTTGGTCCGCTACCCCAACGATACTGCTGAGTATGCTGGGAAGTCTATCGAAGTGTTGGGGCTGCACAACGGCGCGCGCTCCCAACTCTTGAAACAACTGCTGCTCGTTTGGTCTTTCGGTCGCTGCAAGTACGATAACAGGCATGTTCAAGGGCATTTGCAGCAGCGTGATAGGATTGAGTCCGGGTGTCGCCGCATCAATGATAACGAGGTCGGGCGCGAGTGGCACGAGCAGCCGTAGCGCCGCACTCTCAGCCATTTCGCCTGCTATCGCTACATTCGGCACCTGCCCGAGCACCGCCTTGAGCGCTGCTCGGCGCTCGGCGCTACCGCTCACAATACAGATTTGTACTGTCATTATCGCTCCCCTGTGGTGTAACCACGAGTCGCGTTCGATTCAGGCCGTTCTGCCGCGTAGAGATTGACAGCATTGTACAATTCAGCAGGGCACTGGCGCTGGCGGTAGGCCATGAGCCATGGCCGTGTAATGATATATGCTGTGATACCGATGATGGGCGTGAGGATGATCAGGCCAGCAAAGATGATGGCAATAAGGAATGCGAGTTCAACCATTGAGCGCCTCCTGCGGTTGTTGCTTTCTTTTCCATAATTGAATAGTACCAATCATCTGTCGCAGCCCTATCATACATGTGTCGCAGAGCTGTCGCATTTGATGCAGTGACGAACGATGGAAGCAGCATAGTCAGACCGAGGTCATTGGTTGTTGGTTTTTCGCACGCGGTAGGCGCAGCGTGAACGAGCTTCCCGCACCTATGCTGCTTTCCACCGCCACGCTGCCACCCATTGCTTCGGTTAGTTCTTTCACGAGTGCCAGCCCAAGTCCGGCCCCGCTTTGGTCAAGGGCGCGGGCTGCATCGGCACGGAAGAAGCGGTTCCAGATGTGTAGCAGGTCGTCGGGTGCGATGCCGCTCCCGGTATCGTTCACCTGCACCTGAATGTGATCAACATCTTCCGACACGACAATGGCAACAATACCGCCAGGTGGCGTGTGGCGGATGCCGTTGTGCACAAGATTGCGAACGACCTGCTCGACCCGCTCTTCGTCGGCAAGGGCGATTGTGGGATGCCGCAATGTTTGGGCAGCAACCGCGACCCGCCCGTGTTGCCAGCCAACGGGTGCAAGTGTGGCGGCAACGCGCTCGACAACCAGTCCTACGTCCGTTGGTTCCATCCGTAACGTCAGTCGCCCGATTTCCGCGCGCGAAAGCAGGAACAGATCGTCGATCAGGCGTTGCAAACGGTGTGTTTCCCGTTCGACCACCCCAAGTTCGGCGCGTAGATGTTCTGGCAAATCGTTCTGGTCGTGTAACATCGCGTCAAGGTAGGAGCGTTGCGTAGCAACCGGTGTCCGCAGTTCGTGCGAAACGCTGGCGGTGAGTTCGCGCTGTGCTTGAAGTAACCTGGCAACGCGATCACGTTCATCGTGCAGTTGGCGCAAGGTGCCATTGAGATCAGCGGCCATCGCGTTGAAATTGGTTTGGAGTTGCGCGATTTCGTCCTGCCCGTCCACCACAACCCGTGCGGCGTAATCGCCACGTCGCAGCGCGGCGGTCGCTTCGGCAAGCTGTTCAACCCGGCGCACGATCCGCTGCACCAGCACCAACGAGAGCAGGAGCGCCAGCGGCAGGGTGCCCACGAGCATCAGGACGATCAGCGCCCCGTAGAACGTACCGACGAGCGAAAGGTCAACCAGTTGCTGCACAAGCGTGCCATTTGCAACACCTTCCTGAAACCCGCTTGCAAGCGCAACCAGCGCGGCACCAATACCAAATACTACCATCAGCACCAACACGACAACGAGTTGGTCGTGGGTTAGCGCCCATAGCAGGCGGCGTTGCCGAAGTGTATTCCACCAGCGCAGTAGCGCAAACACGACGCGAAATGCCCCATAGCTCAACCCATGCAGGAATGGCAAGCCGACACTAAGCACAGGGCTAATAAGCAGTTCGTTCAAACTGAACATGCCAAAACCGATGCCAGCACTCCACACATTTTCGAGCACCAAAACGGCGTACAGCACGCCCATGCTCATGGCAAGAACAACAGCTACCAATGCTTCAGCGGTTATTTGCTGCTGCCGTTCTCCGTGTGGTAGTTGTAGCCGCAACGCCAGCAGCAACGCCGCTCCTTCGCCCAGTGCAACGCTTCCCCGTACCGCCTGGATGTCGTACCATTGGGCGATGGCAAACAGAACTATCATTGGGAGTGCCACAAACACCAGGGCTTCGACCCCAGCACGGCGCGTCGTCGCGCTCCAGAGCAGCGCCTGCCCAGGCCACGCATGACGCTGCGCTGGTTCTATCGGAGTTTCCACAGGCGAATGATCTGTCGACGCGCTCGTTGAGGATGGGATCTGGCTTGGTATCACAAGATTCTGCTACCTCGTTATCACGAAATGGTCACAATCGGGCTTATGCCTCGCGTTCAGGTCGCAAACGATAACCGATACCCCACACAGTTTCGATATCGTCGCCAAGCGTGCCAAGTTTCTTTCGCAAGCGCAACATAGCATTATCCACCGAACGGTCACTGCCGACGTAGTGTTGGCCCCACACCGCATCGAGGAGATAGTCGCGGCTAAACGCCCGCCCCGGATTACGAAGTAACAAATCCAGCAAATTCCACTCCGTCGGTGTAAGCTCAAGCGGCTGTCCGTCCAGCATCGCGTTATGAGCCGCTGAATCGAGTTGCAGGCCGCCACGCATTATCACCGTAGATGATGGCGTTTGATCGGCCTGGAGTGTTTGTTGCACCTGAGCGTTACGGCGTAACAATGCCTTTACACGAGCAACTAGTTCACGGTTGCCGAACGGCTTGGCAAGGTAATCGTCGGCGCCAAGTTCCAGCCCGATCACAAGGTCAGCTTCTTCGGCGCGGGCGGTCAGCATCAGCACCGGCGTCGTGCTCCCTTGGCGCAGGCGCTTGAGCACCTCCAGGCCGTCGAGCCGGGGCAGCATCCAGTCGAGCACCACCAAGTCAGGCTGCTCGCGCGCGAATGCTTCCAGCGCGGCTACGCCATCGGCGGCATGAACGATGCGAAAGCCAGCGGCGGTTAGTTCGCGGCCAACCGCCTGTGCAAGGTCGAGCGCGTCTTCAACCAGTAAAATTGTTTGCATATCGCGGTCATTGTACCAAACGCAGGGTACCTGTCGCTCGTTATGCGTCGCGTAGCACCACGGACGGGCGAACGTGGGTCGGCTGCCAGGCAACTAGCAGCGTACTCATCACTGCCAGCACAACCGCAATGCTCACCAGCAGCAATGCGGGCAGCGGATCGAGCGCCAGGCGTGCTGCTGCTTCGCGCTGGTTGATCACGGCGATTGCAACAAACACACTTGCAATACCCGCGACGCCGCCCACCAACCCGAGCACGCTATGCTCGATCAACAAGGTTCGCAGCACCTGCCCACTGCTGTAGCCAACCGCCTTCAGAATGCCCAGTTCGCGCCGCCGTTCGATGAGTGCCAACCCAACCGCGTTGGCGATTAACACTGCGCCTGCGACCAACGCCAGCCCTGCAACTGCCAGCACAAACAAAAACAGGCTGGTGAAGGTGCGAATCAGCGCGTCGTTGAAATCGGCGCTCGTCAGCACCATTGCGTTGGGCAGCGCTGTGTTGGAAGCCCCGCCGATCTGCCGTAATTGATCTGGGACAGCCTGACCGATCACTTGTACCACAGTTTGGTCACCGCCAAGTTCACGGACCGTTGTGTCCAATGCCAAGAGTCCTGGCTGCGAAAGTTGAATGTCGGGGTTCAGTCCGCCCGTAGCCAGAAACACGCCCAGGATTGGGAATGCACGTGTGCCGCTCGTTGTTGAAACCGTGACCATGTCGCCAATGGCAAGCGGTGGCTCTTGATCGTCAAGCAGGTATCGATCGATGTACACACCCGGCTGTGTTCCCCACGGCGGGCCTTGTTGAATCTGCACGTCTGAGCCAAGCGCCGCCCGACCTGCGATTTGAAAGATGGATACTGACTTGCCATCCGCACGGCGAACATCAACCGACGTAACGACTTGCGAACGTAGCTGTTGGGTGTTGTTCTGGTGCAGGTACTGTTCCACATCCGCCTGGTCCTCCGAGCGAGCGTACACCACGACATTATCGCCACCGAGGTCGATCGCTTTTCCGGCAACACGGTCGCTGGCGCTCCATAGGGCTGCGGCTGCAAGACCAATCGCGAACACACCCGCCCACAAAGCGATCACGGCGAAAATCGAGCGCATGCCCTGTTGCCGCAAATTGTGCTGCGCCAGTGCCGCAATGCTGCGTGCCCGCGAGGGTACGCGCACCAGCAGGGCCAACATGCCACCCAACCCACCGCCAAGCACAACCAACCCGCTGACTGCTACCGCCAACACACCTGCGCCCAGCAGCAGCGAACCGAGAATGACACTGCTTAATGCCGCAAACAACAGCCCAATGGCGAGCCAGAGCAATGCGCTCACACGTCGTGTGCTTTGGGGCGGGTCGACTTGGTTACGTAACAACGCGGCGGGCCGCACTGCGCTGGCGCGAACGCTAGCCGCCACGCCAAAAAGAACTGATGTAACCACGCCTGCCAACCCGCCACCACCAAGCGCCCACGGATCGACCCGCCACGATGCCATGAGCGAACCGCCCGTATTGCCCAGCAGCACCGTGAATAGGTACGAAAGCGCGACCGCCACCACCACGCCAACAACGCTACCCGCTGCGCCTAACAGTGCTGTTTCAAGAGCAATTAGAAACACAATCTCGCGCCGTCCGTAGCCGAGCGTTTTGAGCACTGCAATCTCGCCGGTGCGCCGGGCCAGCAACACATACAATGTGTTTGCGACACCAATGCCGCCGACTAACAAGCCCAGCAAGCCCGTACCTTTCAGCATGGTGTCGAACACACGCACAACCCGTTGCTGGCTGTCGCTTGTGTTGCTCGCAAGCAGAAGTTGACCCTGGTTCATGCAAACAATTCGTTCGGTTGCGGTGTTTGCGAAGCCCGGCAACTGGCCATCATCGGCGCATTGCGTCGTTTCGAGCGCTGCCCCACGCGCGCCCCACGTGACGAGCGCGCTGCCGAGCACATCGGCGTGGCCCGCAATCTGTTGCGCCGTTGCCACCGTGAAGATCGCTGTCGCTCCCACGTTGTTGGGCATCTGGTCAGCAATGCCAACCACGCGCAAACGCACCGGCACAGTTCCGCTGAAGCGCGTAGCCAGCACCGTGTCGCCAAGCGCAAGCTGCGCTGTAGTTGCTACATCGCGCGAAACCACGATGTCACCGGGTTGTTGCAGCGTGTCGGCGAGCGAGCGACCGTCGCGTAATTGGAGCGTGCCAAGCAGTGGGTACGCTTGGGGATTGACACCAAGCGCGCGATCAAGAATGAAAACTGGCGCACTGGCAGGCTTGAGCACAAGCCCACGCTGTTCGCTGAACACGAGCGCACGATCAATCACACCGTCGCTGCGGAGTTGATCCAACTCACGCTGAAGCGAAGTGCCGCTCCCATCGGAACTAAGCAGTTGCGCGTCGCCGCCTAAGCCTACGCGCGGCTCCACGATAACAGCGTCACGAATGATCGATGCGAGCAGCCACAACGAGACCAGCGACATAACGCCAAAGGCAACGCATATGCCAGCGAGTACCGTGCGTTGGCCGCTACGCCGGAGTGAGCGGAAGGCATACCGAGTGTAAAAGGAGTTCATAATGCGCCTTGCACGATACAGCCATCGACCATGTGCAATTCCTGGTCGGCGTGAGCAGCGACAGCGTTATCGTGCGTGGCGATCACCAACGTGATGCCAAGTTCTTTCCGCAGTTGCTCAAACAAGGCCAAAATCTGCACGCCGGTTTTTGTATCGAGGTTGCCGGTTGGCTCGTCCGCCACCAGCAACGTTGGCTCGGTCACGAGCGCCCGCGCGATCGCAACACGCTGCTGCTGGCCGCCGCTCAGTTGGTGCGGACGGTGCTGCAATCGATCTGCTAATCCAACCAAATCGAGCATGGCACGAGCGCGCTGCGTGGCATGTTTGCGGTTGGGGTGCACATACAATGGCGCTTCTACGTTTTCCAGCGCCGTAAGCGTCGGGATTAAGTTGAAAGATTGAAACACAATGCCGATTTTTTGGTTACGAATCCGGGCCAATTTTGTTTCGTTAAGCGTGGTAATATCGACGCCATCAATGGCAATTGTTCCGCTTGTTGGCGTGTCTAATCCACCAAGGATGCCAAGCAACGTCGACTTGCCGGAGCCACTTGGGCCAGTAAGCGCGATCCAAGCACCGCGCTCCACGTTGAACGTTACACCATTGAGAATATCAATCTGTTGGTTGCCAAATGGCAAGCTGTGCCGGATGTCGTGCGCTTGAATAGCGAGTGATGGAAATAAACTGGTCAATTGCATATTGCTGTTCTCCTATCGTGTATCGAGAACAGCATAAAGGAAAAATGTCACATCCGTATCGTGAAATTGTCGCAAACGTGTCTTACGTATGTTTTTCCTTGGTTTCCAGGTAGTAGTACAACCTCGAATGCTAGAGCGAACGAACGCGGCGACGAGCGGGTGCGAAACACTTGACAAGTCGTCGTCGACGCTCCGGCCACTTCCGTGCCTGCTCTAGGTTGTAGCGCCACAGAAAGAGGTGCAAACACGCCCCCAAGATCAGCATACACTTGGAGAACGAGAGCGTTTTGCGGACCAATCGACCGAAGCGTTGGTGGAGGGTGTTGTTGAAGCGTTCGATACCATTGGTCTGCCCCGCGTCCTTGCCCACCAGGCTGTGCTAGCCGAGCAGAATGACCGCAAGGTAGTGCTGGAGAAAATCTGAGTAACAGCGCCCGACGCGATATCCAGCGGGAATACGCTCCCACAGCGTTCGACACATTTCCTGCGTTCGTGGTCCTACCGCAGCAGCAACGATCTGACGGCTCACGCGACAAAGCACGAGCCAAATCCAGGCTTGATTACTTTTTCGTACTACAAACGTCCACAGTTCATCAAGTTCCAGGGTTGTCATCGTTGGAATAGCAGGGTCGGGAGGAACAAGGGAGTAGGAAAGAGGCGGCAACGCACTACTTTTTTTTGATCCAACTGACCACAGTACCACGACTAACCCCAAACGTACGCTCAAGCCCACGAAGCGAGGAGCGCTCCTCGTAGGCACGAAGAATTTCTTCACGCCGCTCAGGAGCGTAGCCGTTGGGTGCGGGATCATCACGGCTCTGCCGACCACAGTCGTGACACCAATACTTCTGTTTGCCATTGGGTGCCCGACCAAAGCGCTTGAGGTTCTCACTACCACAGTGCCGACACGTCACCGTTATCGTCACGCTCATTTGTCAATCCTTTCGGACAATCGAAGCCTGCGGTCAATCTACCATAGCATTCGAGGTTGTGCCACTACCCGTTTCTCGTACCCGAAAACCTGCCACCCCAAACTTTGGCTAACCGCAGTTAGCCGCACTTTCTTTGTGGAAAGGCCGTCGTGGCCACACATAAGATGTGTGGCTAACAGTACATCACGGCCTCACCCCAAAAGGGGCACCCATAAGAGAGCCTCCGATTTGGAACAAAAATCGGAGGCTATTATTTTTTCGTCTGATCAGACCTGATCAGACCGGAGGCCTTCCAACGCGAAGGAAGCTGCGACGTTTATCTACCGATCGGAGCGGACAAGCGAAATATACATCGGATGCTCTTATTTGCCACGTTGCACAGATGTGATCAGGTCGAAGACCTTCCAACCCGAGGGAAGGTACGGCGTTTATTGTTTAGGCGATCCTCCTGAGAAAACAACGCCTATGAAAAACACACCCTGGCTACCTGCGGTTAGTCAGGGTGTGGGGATAAGGTTTTTCGGGTACGGTAGGTGCGACTCAGTTCAACTTCACGAACTGATACCTTGTAGAGTAGGGCTACTCCCTCAGTCCCACGACGACTCCCACCATGCTCCACCGGTTGAGCGTGTGCTGGGGCCAATACGAACGAGCTGGTAGCCGTCGTACTGAATTGTATGGCATTTAGCCAATGACGGTGTCTAGGGGGTTGAAAAAGATCGTTCCCTGGTGCTGCGTAAGCCGCTGGACAATGGCGTGCTGTGGGAACACACGGCGCAGGCGTGGCAAGGCCCAGGCCCAATGCTCTTGAGCCAGCCTGGGCAGCCCCTGACGGCGTGCAATTTCGGCAAGCAATGCCACGGCCCAGAGTTCCAGTGGATGACCACAAAGGTCAAGTTCAGCGCAAGCGAGACGCACCGCGACACATAAGTGCGCAGCGTCATCACGTTTATCCTGGAGCAATGCGAGGCGCGCTTGGCGCAACCAGAGTCTCGCGCGCTTATTGTGATTACTGTGCGGGAAGAGGTGCTCATAGATTCGGAGCGCCTGTATGAAATACGTCCCTGCCTCTCCATAGCGCCCAGTCTGCAAAAAGAGTTCG
>JACMIM010000665.1 GCA_014381165.1 Roseiflexaceae bacterium | reverse complement strand
GTGGTCTTGCCGTGGGTGCCAGCCACCGCAACTACGAAGCGTTGCTGCGACCACTGCCGCCACAGGTCGGCCCGCTTCCAGACTGGAATGCCCGCCGCACGCGCCGCCGCCAGCTCGATGTGATCGGCCTGCACTGCCGAGGTCGCCACCACGATATCGGCTCCGGCCACATAATCTGGGCTGTGGCCCTGATACACCGTCGCACCGCGCCGCTCCAGTGCAATGGCCAGCTTGCTGCGCTGCGGGTCGGAGCCGCTGATTGTATGGCCCTGATCGAGCAGAACGTGCCCGATCGCGCTCATTCCCGCGCCGCCAATGCCGATAATATGATAGTTCATTACGAATCTCGCCAGATATTGGGCAGGCGCAGCAACGCCAAAACCATCAATACCAGCAGTGTGACCACCAACATGGTCGGCACCAGGCCAAGCAGCGTTTCTGGGTTATTGATAATCGGCACCGAGATCACCGTGCCTTCGGGCGGGATGCGCGGGTCGGCGCGCAGTGCTCGTAGCGCATCAAGGAAGTTGGTGCCGGCCAGAAACCAAAAGAAGCCGCTGGCCGCACCAAACACTGCGCCAACGAATCTGCCCAAGTTCGCTTTTGGCGCGCGGGCCTTGCCTTTATCGTAGGCCCAGGCGTAACGCCCGCTGTACACCAGAAAGGCCAACAGCGCGAAGATCAGCACCCGTGTGAGTAGAAATCGCCCGGTGTCGGGAGCGCCAAACAGATCATCGGAGGTTGGCAGATCGAGGCTCAACCCCAGCGCGACATTCAGAATACGCGGGAAGAGCACGATCACGCGACTGATAATACTGATGAACTCGACCGGGTAAATTACGGTTGCCAGCAGCGTCAGCGCCATGCCAATAGTGAAGCCGGCCTCGCCCCAAAAGCCGCGCTGCCAGCCAAAATAGCCGCCTAGTATTACGAGTGGTAGTAGCAGTGAGTTGTAGGTTTCAAATGAAAAGCTCATCACTCGTTCCTCGTGCTTGTCGCCAGAGCCAGCAGGACTTCCGCTAGGCGGTGGGCCGCGTCCGGGCGGGCCAGCGAACGGCTGCGTTCTGACATGCGAAAACGTTCATCGTGGGCCAGGAGCAACCGCCGCACCTCGCCAAACAGCGGGCCGTGCTCGGGCCGACCGGTGCCGAGCATCGCGCCGTCCTGCAGCTTCAGCGCCGCACCGCGCGCAACCAGGTAATCGGCGTTTTCCTCTTGATGCACAAACGGGTAGGGAATCAGCACCGCTGGCAGCCCCGCCGCTGGCAACTCCGCCAGCGTCGATGCGCCACTCCGGCAAATCGCCAGGTCGGCAGCGCCGAACGCGGCGGTCATGGTTTTTGGTTCCCGGCGCACGAGTTCCCGGCGCTGAAGCGCCGGGCTATCGGGTTCGCCCTCCAAGGGCAGTCCCGGTTCCTGATGCCTCGCTTCCAGCCCCTGATCCCTAACCCCTGGCCCCTGACCCCTGATCCCTGGCCTCTGATCGCCGCTGAACAGGTATGGATACAGTTTATATCGTTCGCGCAACTCCATTGGCAGCTGCGTCGCGGCGTCCTGAAGGAATTGTTCGTCGCCCTCGCGGCCACAAACGTGAATGATCTGGGCCAGCGGCAGCAGGTGCGGCAGCAGCGCCGCGATCGCCTGGTTGATACTGCGCGCCCCACGGCTGCCGCCATACACCAACAGTGTTGGCAGCGCCCCGGCTAGACCAAAGGCCGCCCGACAGGCCGCCTTATCCTGGGTGAACAGCTCGGCGCGCACCGGGTAGCCAGTCACCACCAGCTTTGATTGCAGATTACGCGAGCCTTCCAATCTAACATCTGCCTGCAATCCAAAATATTTGGCCGAGTCCTCGACATTACACGTCACCACGGTGGCGATCTTCGCCAACCATTGGACTGCCAGCCCTGGCACGACATCCGGCAGGTAGATCGCCGTCGGCACGCCCTGCGCGCGCGCGGCCAGGAATAGCGGGACGCACACATAGCCGCCGGTGCCAAGGATGGCGGCTGGCCGCAGCTCGCGCAACAGCCGCCGGGCCTCGCCGGTGCCGCGTGCCATCACCGCCAGGCTTTTGGCCAACGCCAGCGGGTTGCGGCCACGCATCGCCGAGGCCGAGATCGCGCGGAACGGCAGGTCGCTCTCCTTTTGTATCAGGCTCGCCTCCATACCATCCAGACTGCCTACATAGACGATATGTGGATCAGCGTTCGTCGCGCTTGAGCCGGCGGGTTGTGCGGGTGGTTGGTGTATAGATTCGTTTCGCCCCTGCGCCTGTTCGTTTCGCTCCTGCGCCTGTTCGCCCAGTTGCCCGTTTTGGAGCGCCTCGGCCACGGCCAGCGCCGGATAGACGTGCCCGCCCGTCCCGCCACCACACAACAACAGTGTCGGCGAATGACGGTGAGTTCCGGCGGACACTTGCGATGCCATTGATATCATCTCCTGGGCTGCGTGTGATGGTATGCCGCGAAATATTGAGCAGAATGCCAGCGGCGATCATGGTCATGTAGAGCGACGTACTGCCATAGCTGATGAACGGCATGGTCAGCCCGGTGAATGGCAGCAGCGTCGTGACCACGCCGATGTTGATCATGGCTTGAAAGACCAGCCAGGCGGTCAGGCCCACCGCGAGCAGGGCTGCAAACGGGTCGGGCGCACGCCCAGCTATCTTGAAGCCACGGTAGGCGATCAGCATAAAGCAGCCAACCACGAATAGCGTGCCGATCATGCCAAGTTCCTCGCCGATAATGGCGAAGATCGCATCGGTGTGGGCCTGCGGCAGCCACAGGAACTTCTGGCGGCCCTGGCCCAGCCCGACACCAAAGATGCTGCCGGTGCCAAGCGCATACAGCGCGTGGGCCGGCTGGTAGCCCGCGCCCAGGTAATAATCCCAAGGGCCGTTCAGCCAAACATCAATGCGCTCCTGGCGAAAGGCCGCGACCTTGACCAGGGCGAAGAAGGCCGCTCCCGCCACGGCTGTCGCGGCCAGCAGGTGCAGTACATTTGCGCCCGCCGCGAAAAACACCGTCACGCCGATCACGGCCAGCACGATCGTTGTGCCCAGATCGCCCCCCAGCATGACCAGGCCGCAGACGATGCCCATAATCACGGCAAACGGGATGAGGCCGTAGGTGACATTGCCGATCTTTGCACCGCGCCGCGAAAGCCAATCGGCAAAATAGATAATCATGGCTAGCTTGGCAACCTCGGACGGCTGGATGCTGAAAAAGCCGATACGAATCCAGCTCTTCGCACTATTCACCGTGGTAAGCGAATCCGGCAGGGCTAGCACCAGCAGCAGCAGGCCAAGCGCGCCTGCCATAATCGGCACCGAGTAGCGCCGCCAGAAGCGGTAGTCGATGCGCTGGGCTACCAGCAGGCCGGTTGTACCGATAAGCGCGCCGCCGAGCTGTCGGAACAGATAGTACAGCTGGTTGTCGTGGTTGTGCATAGCGTCCATGAACGACGCCGAGTAGACCATGACCAGGCCAAATGGCACCAGCATGCCGACCGCAGCCAGCAGCGCGTAGTCCGGCTTTCGCCGTGTTGTGTCGATCATCATCGGCTTGCGCCTCCAGTGGAAGAATTATCTTTTTGTTTCGCTTGTTGGCGCTATGCGCCAACAAGCGAAACAATAGACTCATTTTTTTCTTTTTAGACCGGCGGAACGATCACGAACAGCACGAGCGCGGCCAGCGCGGCCAGCACAGCCAGCGCGCCAGGCCAACCGAAGGGCAGGTAGCTGCGCGCAAGCTCGGGCGGGTAGAGCCGATCGTCCACGGTGAAGCGCGGGGCCAGCAGCCAGCCCAGCAGCGCCCCGCCGAGCAGGCCGCCGATGTGCGCAAAGTTGTCGATGTTGCCGCCGGGGGTGAAGCCAATAAATAGGTTCAGCATCATCACCGTTACCAGGCTGCCGAGCTGCTGGCGCGCCATCTCGCCAAAGGTCTTGCGCGAAACATAGAAGAACACCGCCAGCCCACCTACCAGGCCGAAGATCGCGCCCGACGCGCCCACCGAAAGCGATGGCGAGAAGGCATACGAGGCGATGCTGCCAGCCAGCCCGGAAATGAAGTACAGCCCCAGAAAGCGCGCGCTGCCAAAAAATCGCTCGACCATCGGCCCCAGCGAAAACAGTGAGTAGCCATTGAACAGAATATGCAGCACACTGCCGTGCAGAAACATCGGCGTCAGCAAGCGCCAATACTCGCCATCGCGATAGATCGATTCGTTCCACTTGGCACCCAGCAGGAACAGCACTTCGACGGTCGGGTTGAAGCTGCCACTGAGCAGTACTTCCAGCCCATACACCACGACGATCAGGCCGAGCAGCACCTTCCAGGCGATATCGCGGTGCGTCGGTATACGCATCTGCAGCATCTGCGGCTGGGCATCGGATGGCACGGGCTGGGCCTCGCCATAGACTGGCTCGGCGGCTGGCTCGCGGTGTGGGTCGGGCGGGTTGATCATAGGGAATTGTGAGACTTTAGAATTGATTGACGATGCGGCGGAATTCCTCGCCGCGATGAAATTCGTTACGAAACATACCGAAGCTGGCACAGCCGGGCGAGAGCAGCACGATTTCGCCAGGAGCAGCTAGCGCGCGCGCGGCGCGGATGGCGGCCTCGAAATCGGTAAAGGCTTGCCCACTGCCTGCCCATTCCCCCCGGCGTCGAAGCGCCGGGCTATTGGGATCGAATTGAAGTACGGCGGTGGCAAGCGCGGCCTGGAGCTTCGGGGTCGCGGTGCCGTCGAGCAGCACCACGGCTTTGGCCTTTTCCGCGATCGCTCGCGCAAATGCGTCGAGCGCCAGGCGCTTGTCGGCCCCACCACAGATCAGCACAATTGGTGCATCGAAGCTGTCAAGCGCGGCGATCGCGGCCTCGGGCACCGTCGCGGCGGTGTCGTTGACGAAGCGCACGCCCGCGAGTTCGCGAACAAGCTCAAGCCGGTGTTCCACACCAGTGAAGCCGGCCAGCGCCCGCCGGATGTTCGCGCCCGTCACACCAACAGCCCTGGCCAGCGCAGCGGCAGCGGCGACATTCGTATAGTTGTGCGCCCCCAGCACCCGCACATCAGCCTGCTCGCAGATATGCTCTGCTTGTCCATCGGCTGCATGCCAGATCAGGCCACGCTGCCCGTAGTGCATGGTTGAAGCCATAACTGGTGCAGCCTGCTCATCATCGTGGTCGAACCAGATCACCTGGCCGGGGGCGTCTGCTGCCCAAGTGCGGGTGGTCGCATCGCGCCGATTCAACACCAGCAGGCCGTCCGCGCCCTGGTGCAGAAAAATCTGCCGCTTGGCCGCGCCATACTCGTGCATGGTCGCATAGCGATCGAGGTGATCAGGCGAGAGATTAGTCACCAAGGCGTGGCGTGGGCTAAGGCCAGCCTCACCCAGGTTTTCCAGCGCGAACGAGGAAAGCTCAAGCGCCACCGGCGTATGTGGGCCGATCTTGGGCAACTGCTCCAAGGCCGAGACGCGCAGGTTGCCAGCCACCACCGTGTCGGGGAACTGCTCGCGCAGCATCGCGCCCAGCGCCAGTGTGGTTGTCGTCTTGCCCTTGGTGCCGGTCACGCCCAGGATCGGGCCGGGGCAGAGCCGAAAGAACAGCGTCATTTCGGTCTCGATCGCCGCGCCGCTCGCGCGGGCGATCTGGAGAAAGCGCGAGGAGGCCGGCACGCCGGGGTTCTTGACCACCAGCTCGGCCTGCGCGAAATCCTGCTCACGGTGCTCGCCAAGCACATAGCGGATTGGCAGCTCAGCCAGCGCGTCGATCGAACCTTGGAGCTGCTCGGCGTTACGCAGGTCGGTCACGGTCACATGCGCGCCCTGCTGTGCCAGAAAGCGCGCCACACCTAGCCCGCCGCCGTGAACGCCCAGGCCCATGACGAGCGCCCTTGTTCCTCGTAGCTGCATAGGCGCTGGCTGCTGGCCCGTGTCAAGCATGCAATTTCCGAATGTTTGCGAGAATCACGCCGCCGTCGACAATCGGAATTGGAAGTGTGCTAAGCACAAACAGGATTGCGTGCTGGACTGCTGCAATTGTTATGAGCTTGCGTATGAGTTCATGGCGTACCAATGTTGCCAAGAACGCACAGAACAATGCTGCTGTGAACGAAGCGATGACGCCGCCGCTCGCTCGCCCAATATGTTGCTGTGGAGCAACGTCGTTCTCGTAATAAACACTTTTGGGATACAACCCAAAATCAACCGCATCCAGTGGAGCGCCAACTGCTTGGGAGGAAAAGATGTGACCGACAACATGTGTGCAATCAGCTGTGTACCACAGCAGGCCCGCCCCTATCGATAGAACTGTGCGATGATCCTGCGTCAGCCTGGCTACAACCACTGCCGACAATACACCGGAAACCAATGCGGCTGGCCGTAAATGAATCGGCACACCGAGCAACGAAAGTCCTGTCATGAGCATGCCTTTTTGGTTGTGCGCAGCTACGGCTCCACGACGACCGCTGGCACCGGCTCGCGGGGTATATTGACGATGTTCTGGGTTGGCGTGGTGTCGGCGCTAATCGCCAGCGACATGCCAATCAATGCGGC
>JACMIM010000664.1 GCA_014381165.1 Roseiflexaceae bacterium | reverse complement strand
GGTGCCGAAAAGCGCCGACGACCGGTTGAAAGACCCGCGCCAGATCCCCGAAGCCGACCGCGACTACTACCTGGAGCGCAAATACCCCTCGTTCGGCAATCTCTCGCCGCGCGATATTTCCTCGCGGGCGGCCAAAGAGGTCTGCGACGAGGGGCGTGGCGTTGGCCCGGGCGGGCTGGGGGTCTACCTCGATTTCGCCGACGCGATCAAGCGCCTGGGCGAGCCCGCCGTGCGCGAGCGCTACGGCAACCTGTTCGACATCTACCACGAGATCACCGCGGAGAGCGCCTATAAGACCCCGATGCGCATCTTCCCGGCCGTGCACTACACGATGGGCGGCCTCTGGGTGGACTACAACCTGATGAGCAACATCCCCGGCCTGTTCGTGCTGGGCGAAGCGAACTTCTCCGACCACGGCGCGAACCGTCTCGGTGCGAGCGCGCTGATGCAGGGCTTGGCCGACGGCTACTTCGTGCTGCCCTACACGATCGGCAACTACCTGGCCCAGAGCAAGCTCGACAAGGTCGAACCCACACACCAGGCCTTTGGCGAGGTGCGTAGCGAGGTCAACGCCCAAGTCGACCGGCTGCTGTCGATCAAGGGCAAGCGCACCGTCGACAGCTTCCACAAGGAGCTGGGCAAGATTATCTGGGACAAGTGCGGCATGGGCCGCAACGACGCCGGGTTGCGCGAGGCATTGGAGCGCATCCCCGAACTGCGGGCCGAGTTCTGGGAGAATGTGAATGTTCCCGGCAGCGGCGCGGAGCTGAATCAGTCGCTTGAAAAAGCTGGGCGCGTGGCCGATTTCCTGGAACTGGGCGAACTGATGTGCATCGACGCGCTGCACCGTACAGAATCCTGCGGCGGCCATTTCCGCGAGGAAAGCCAGACCCCCGAGGGCGAGGCGCTGCGCGACGACGAACAATTCTCGTATGTGGCGGCCTGGGAGTACACCGGCAGCGGCAACCGGCCTGTGTTGCACAAAGAGCAGCTCGAATTCGAGAACGTGCATCCGAGCCAGCGAAGCTACAAGTAGACAGAACAGAGAACCGCAGAACCGCAGAACAAAGAACAGAGAATCACAGAACCGCAGAACCCAGTAGCCCGGCGCTTTAGCGCCGGGGACACGGAACCACAGAACCGCAGAACCGCAGAACAAAGAACACAGAACAGAGAACACAGAACAGAGAACACAGAACCGCAGAACCCAATAGCCCGGCGCTTTAGCGCCGGGGACACGGAACCGCAGAATCACAGAACAAGCGAAAGAACAGAGAACAAAGAATAAACAATTGAGAATACAATTTGCTGTCCTATGTCCTCTGTTCTCTGTTCTTTGTTCTCTGCCCTCTGTTTTCTGTTCTTTGTACTTTGTTCTAGGAGGTAATAGTGAATCTTACCCTTAATGTTTGGCGTCAGAAGAACGCCAGTTCGCCGGGCAAGCTGGAAACCTACAAGGCCAGCAATGTTAGCCCAGATATGTCGTTTTTGGAAATGCTGGACGTGGTGAACGAGGAGTTGACCCAGAAAGGCCAGCTGCCGATCGCTTTCGACCACGACTGCCGCGAGGGCATTTGTGGCTCGTGTGGCCTGATGGTCAATGGTGTGGCACACGGGCCGGGGCGCGGCGTGACGGCCTGCCAAGTGCATATGCGCAGCTTCAAGGACGGCGACACGCTGACGATCGAGCCGTGGCGGGCACAGGCCTTTCCACTAATCAAGGATTTGGTGGTCGACCGCAGCGCCTTTGACCGAATCATTCAGGCTGGCGGTTTTGTCTCGGCCTCGACCGGCAGCGCGCCGGATGGCAACGCCATCCCGGTGCCAAAGGAACATGCCGACCTAGCCATGGACGCGGCGGCCTGTATCGGCTGCGGCGCGTGCGTGGCGGCCTGCCCGAATGCCTCGGCCATGCTGTTCACCGCCGCCAAGGTCTCGCACTTGGCGTTGCTGCCGCAGGGCCAGGCCGAGCGCGCCGAGCGCGTGTTGGACATGGTCGACCAGATGGATGCCGAGGGCTTTGGCGGCTGTACCAACATCGGCGAGTGTTCGGCGGTCTGCCCCAAGGAGATCAGCATGGACTTTATCGCCCAGCTGAACCGCGAACTTATCGGCGCGACCGTCGCGCAAAGCGGCAAAAAGCGCCGCCGTGCCGGCCCGGTCACCAAAGCCGTGCAGGCCACCGCGCCGCAACCCAAGGGCAAGGTGTAGAAACAGACGAAAGACGAGAGACGAAGGCTAGCAACTAACGCCGTCGGGACGACCACGAGGGTCGCCCCGACGCAACACTGCGGATGAACACTATGTTCATCCGCAGCGAAGCATTTGCCTCTGGTTGCAAGCCAACGCGCGATCAACAGGAATACTGCCACGCGAACATGGTGCCGATCTAGGGCGGCAAATGCTTCGCCCGTACAGGGTTAGAGCTGGGCAGATATTTCCGCCTGCACAGAGTTAGAGCTTTTCGTAACTCTCCTTCAGCGTTTGTGCGCTTTTTTGGAACAGCTCGATTTCGTCGTTGGCGAGCGGGATGTTCAGCACTTCCAGCATGCCATCGCGCCCGATCACCGAGGGCAGGCTGATCGCCATATCGTGTACGCCGAACTGGCCGGTCAGCGGCGTGCTGACGGTCAGCACGCTGCGGCGGTCCTTGAGAATAGTCTCAACAATCGTCAGCAGGCCCAGGCCAATTGCGTAGTAGGTAGCCTTCTTGCGCTGGATGATTTCATAGGCCGCCGTGCGGGTCTGGTGCAGAATACTGTCCATTGCGGTTTGGTCGTAGTTTTTGCCATTGGGGCCAGTGAAGTTGCGTAGCGGTACACCGGCTATGTTGGCCAAGCTCCAGACAGCCAGTTCGCTATCACCATGCTCGCCAATAATATAAGCGTGAACGCTACGCGAATCGATCTGGTAGTAGTCGCCCAGCAAGAAGCGGAAGCGCGCGGTGTCTAGGATGGTGCCCGAACCCATGATCTGGCCAGGGCGCAGCGCCGCCGCCTCGCAGGCGATGTACGTCATGATGTCGACCGGGTTCGAGGCGATCACAATCAGGCCATCGGGGTTGTACTTGACCGCCTCGGGAATAATGCCACGCATGATGCCGGCGTTCTTCTCAAGCAGTTGTAACCTCGTCTCGCCAGGCTTTTGATTTGCCCCAGCGGTGATCACCGTGACCTCCGCGCCAGCAAGATCGCTGTAGTCGCCGGCACGAATCTTCATGTTGCCAACAAACGGCAGGCCATGATTCAAGTCCATGGCCTCGCCCTCGGCGCGGGCCTTATCGACATCGATCAGCACCAACTCCTTGGCGCTGCTCTGCTGCATCAGCGAGTACGCAAACGACGCGCCGACCAAGCCCGTTCCAACCAGCCCAACCTTACCTGTTGCATTCAACGGCGTCTCCTTTGTATGTTCGCCATCCCTACGCCGCGCGGCTGCGCGCGCCAACAAGCTGCGGCAATACCTCGCGACCAAAGAACTCGATCACGCGGTGCTGGTCGAGCTGGCCAGAGTGAATGAATACCTGTGTTGCGCCAGCGTCGATCAGCTTCTGAATGCCCTGGGCATGCTCCTGGCCGTCCTCGCTGACCACCCAATTCTTGGTCACCTCGTCGTCGCTAATCGTCTGCTCGGCGGTGCGCTGGATTTCGCGCGGGTCGGGGTAGGTCACGAACTCGTCCCAGGCCTTGGGAATAAAACGCCAGTATTTGGCCGCCTCAGTGGCCTCGGCCTGCCCGCCAACCACACAGAAGTGCTCGACCAAAATCGGCATGCGCTGCGGGTCTTTGCCGGCCTCGCGTGCCCCATCTTCGAACGCAGCCCGCATCTCTGGCATGAGTAGCGATTTTTCGTCGGTAACGAGACCATCCCCATATTGGCCAGCCATGCGCATGCTCTGCTCACCAGAGGCCGCGATATAGATTGGCACGGGCTGGGTGGGGAGATCGTACATCTTCGCTTGTTGCACCTGATAGAACTGGCCTTGATGCGTCACCCATTCGCCAGTCCAAAGCTTACGGATAAGCGCAATTGCTTCGACCAGCCGGTCGTGGCGCTCCTGGTACTCACCCCATTCGCCGGTAACCGCCTGCTCATTCAGCGCCTCGCCAGTGCCAAGGCCGAGAAACACACGGCCAGGGTACATCAGCCCCAGTGTGGCGAACGACTGTGCGACAATCTGCGGCGAGTAGCGGTAGGTTGGGCAGGTGACACCAGTGCCGATAGTTAGTCGCTCGGTACGCTGGCCCAATGCCGCCAGCATCAGCCAGGATTGCGTGGAGTGGCCCTGATTGTCCATCCAGGGGTGAAAGTGGTCGGCAGCCCAGATGCGGTTGAAGCCGGCGCGCTCGGCGGCGACACCATACTCCAATAGCTCGGGCGCGGGGAACTGTTCTGAAAGCGCGAAGCCGATCTCTGCCATTGGTAGCCTCCTTGTTCGTAGCCCTGTATACACAGGTTGCGAGCAAGAGCTATGCCCTGTCTATAACAATTCTCGCGGATTGCAAGGGCTGTTTTTCGGCGCTACGCCCCAAACCCCGCTTTGCGCCGACGCGCGTTTACGTAGCCAGCGCCGCTGCGATCGCAGCTGCCACCTGCGCATTCTGACGCAGCAGCGCGATGTTCGTTTTCATGCTTTCGCCCTCGGTTTCCTGAGCCACGCTGGCCAGCAGAAATGGCGTCACGGCCTGGCCGCGCACACCCGCCGCCGCCGCCTTGGCCAGCGCCCGCTCGATCGCCCGGTCGATC
>JACMIM010000663.1 GCA_014381165.1 Roseiflexaceae bacterium | reverse complement strand
GTGAGCAGCCAGCGGTTGGGAGTGATTAACCGTCTGAGGAAGGAAATCGCGATGTTTCATATGGTATTCCTGGTGCTAGCGGAGTCCGAACAGCTCAATGCGGTGGTCGAGGCATGGCAGGCGGAAGGGGTTCATGATATCACCGTGTTACAGAGTAAAAGCCTAATGCCACTGCGCGACCGTTGTCGCCGCGACGACCTGCCGCTGTTTCCGTCGTTGGCCGATATTTTCGAGAATGACGAGTTCGATCATTTTACGCTCTTTACGGTCGTTGCGGACGCACAGATCGATCAACTGATCGCGGCGGCGGAACGCCAGATCGGCGACTTGAACGAACCGGGCAACGGCGCGCTATTTGCGCTACCGGTCAGCCGCATGAAGGGCGTGCTGAGGAAGCATTAATGGTGGCGTTGGCGCGTATCGCGAGCGGGCGGCAGTATCGTGGAACCACGCACCTTTCTTTTGTTTCTCGTTGGGCTTGGGTTGCTGATTGGCGGCGCGGGTTTATTGGTGCGCGGTGCCTCGCGGCTCGCGGGTGCGCTGGGCATTCCCGCGCTCCTGATCGGGCTGACCGTGGTGGGAATTGGCACAAGTGCTCCTGAAGTTGCGGTTGCGCTTCAATCCAGTGCAAGCGGTCAGGGCGATCTTGCACTTGGCAATGTTGTGGATAGCAACATTGCCACTATACTGCTGATCCTTGGGCTTGCTGCCGTGGCGCACCGCTGATGGTGCCGCAACCCAGTATTCGCCAGGACGTGCCGATGATGATTGGCGCATCGCTGCTGGTGGTGCTGCTTGCATTCGACGGCGCACTTGGCCGCTTGGATGGCGCGCTCCTGCTGGCGCTCATGGTGGCGTACCTGCGGTACGTCGTGCGCCAAAGCCGCAAAGAAAGTCCGGTGGTACAGGCCGAGTATGCCGAGGAGTTCGCTATCGACGCGCGGCGTGCCCAGCGTGATTGGCCGCGCCACGTTGCCGCGATGGTGGTTGGCCTTGTGCTACTCGTTCTTGGCGCGCGCTGGCTGGTCGATGGTGCCGTGGCGTTCGCGCGCGTGCTGGGCGTGAGCGAACTGAGTATTGGCGTGATCGTGGTGGCAATCGGCACCTCGCTGCCGGAGATCGCAACCACGACGCTCGCAAGCCTGCGTGGCGAGCGCGACATCGCGGTTGGCAATGTCAGTCGACGTATCGGTGCGAATGCATGTGTTTTCATGCCAAACGTCGTCCTGTCACGCGAATAAAAATCTCATCAAGTGTTGCCTCCTGGGAGTGGATGGTCTGGATCGGGCGCTCGCAGAGCAGCTGCAAAAAGCCCTGGTTCTTTCCAAGGTCGGCAAGCGGAAAGCTTTGCGCCTGACCCTGGCCATACTCGACACGTACCGACGGTTCGCCATAGCGCAAGCGTAGAGCGCGCGGTGTATCGATCAGCCGGAGCTGTCCATCGACAATAAACGCCACCCGATCGCATAGATCTTCGGCAACCGCCATGTTGTGCGTCGTCAGCACCACCGTGCGTCCGGCGTCGCGTTGGGCGCGGATAAGCGCACGAATCTGCTGCACGTTTGTGGGGTCGAGGCCGCTTGTCGGCTCGTCGAGAAAGAGCAGTTCAGGTTCGTGAGCCAGCGCGCGGGCCAGATTGAGCCGACCCTGCATACCTTTGGAAAACTGCGCTACCGGCGTGTCGGCGTTGGCACTCAGGCCCACCAATTCGAGTACGGCGCGTGGGTCGCGCGGCGGGCTGTGGTACAGCGCACCAAAGTAGCGCAGATTTTCCAGTGCGGTAAGCTTGAGGAAATGGTTTGGCAGCTCGAATGAAACACCAATCCGCTCGTAGTAGTCCGCACCCCACGTCTTCATCTCGCGCCCAATCACCTTCACGCTTCCGTGATACCCTTTGCGGAGGCCGATCAAGACGTTTTGGGTTGTCGATTTGCCCGCGCCGCTCGGGCCAAGAAAGCCAAAGATCTCGCCGGGCGCAATCGCAAAGTTCAGATTGGCGATTGCTGGGGCGGCGGTACGTGGATAGGTATAGGTCAACTTTGGCGCGACGATGCTGAATTAGAAACAGAACTACGCATCAAGAATCGAAAACCAGCAACAAGGTTTTCGATTCTTGGTTATTCTCTTTATGTTGTGCGTTGGGACGCAAGCGCGGCCAGAATCTCGGCAGGTTCCAGCCGTTGGGTGTAGTCGGCTTTGGCAAACGCCAACGTGATGATACCGTCCTGCCCAACAACAAATGTTCCCGGCATTGGCAACTCCCACGCATCATTACCATTGTAGTGAACGAGGTTGTTACCCATTCCCAAATAGCGTTCGCGTGTTTCAGCATCGAGCGTGAATACGAGTCCATATTGCCGCGCGACCGTGTTGTCCAAATCGCTTACAACCGGAAACTCAAGCGCGTTCTTTTCAGCCATTGACAGCGATTCATCGGGGATCTGCGGTGAGACGGCGACAAGTTGCGCCCCAAGCGCCTGTAAGTCCGGTAACATATGTTGGTAGGCGCGCAATGCAAGGTTGCAGTATGGGCACCACGTGCCACGGTAAAACGTGACAACGACCGGCCCACTGCGGCGCAGATCAGACAGGCTAACCATCTCACCGCGCACATCGGGCAGCGTGAAATCAGGTGCTATCATACCGGCAGCAAGCGCATTACCTTCGATTCCACTGGCTTGGAGTGCTCTGGTAGATGCCTGCGAACGAGCAAGCCGTTCTGGCGCAATTATTGCCGCAAGATCAGCTGCGTACGAACCACTGCTTGTCGGTTGCGTGCTTTTCGTCATGTCTTTCTCCTATAGCTATACATCTTTCCTATATGCACAGTAGCACAAAATACGTATGTGCTGCTCATACAACCAAAATATACCGTACTTCAATTTCTTCACTTTCGCGTAATATTTCCATAAGATTTGACTGTTACGCTGCTCTCATCCACTTGAATTAAGGAAGACGGCATGCGTATTGGTGTGATCATTCCGGCGTATAACGAGGCCGCGTCGCTGCCGCGTGTGCTTGCCGACATTCCGCGCCAGCATGTCGACGAAATTATTGTCGTCGACAACGCTTCAACTGATGACACTGCCGAAGTTGCCCGTGCTAATGGTGCGCGGGTGGTGCGGGAGGAGCGACTGGGGTATGGCTACGCTTGTGCCGCAGGGGTAGCGGCGCTTGGACCGGTCGATGTTGTGGTGCAGATGGATGCAGATTACAGCGACCAACCCGCCGAACTTCCGCTCCTGCTTCAGCCGCTGATCGACAATCGCGCCGACCTTGTACTTGGTTCGCGTGAACTCGGTACATGCGAAGTGGGCGCGCTTCAACCCCATCAGCGTTTTGGGAACTGGCTTACCGCCCAGCTGATGCACGGTCTGTACGGCGTACGAGTGACCGACCTTGGCCCATTTCGGGCCATCCGCCGCACCGCGCTCGAACGCCTTGCACTTGCCGAGCGTACGTATGGCTGGTCGGTCGAAATGATGGTGAAAGCGGCCCGCGCCCGCTACCGAATCGTCGAGGTGCCCGTCAGCTACCGCGCACGTTACGCTGGACAATCGAAGGTGAGTGGAACCTTGAAGGGGAGCTTGAAAGCCGGTGCGGTGATTATCGGCACGACCCTGCGCCACCGCAGTTGGCAGCCAACAACCAAGAACGAATAATTAGCGGTTATCAGGTCTTGGTTCTGTACATGTGAGGGAGAAGCGAGATGCGACAACAAGGATGGATACGCTACGTTGGTATTGGTGTGTGTGCAACAGCGGCGCTGCTTGGCGTTTTGCTGCTTGTTTCGCGCCTGACCACAGTTTCATTCGTGCCGCTCGATATTGCCGACGCGATTATTCGATTGACGCCCGGCGCGATTGCGACCCAAGGAATAGAAAACCTTGGGCCGATTGCCAAGGTCATGGTTGAACTGAGCGGCAGCGCGATCTTTCTTGCTGTTGGAGGTTTGCTTGCTTGGTTGTACGCACGTTTCGCGCCGCGCCCGCCGTTGTTGGCAGGTGTCGCACTTGCACTCGTCGTATTCGGCCTAACGCTACTTGCCCAAGCAATTGCTGGTCGTTTGTCGGGCAGCGCGCTTACGCTCCCTCTGACAGCGGTGTTGTATCTGTCATGGGGAAGCGCTCTTGCTTGGGCGGTGAACCGGCTCGTCGCTACTCGGTCTGTGGCCGCTGGCGATTCTGAAGCAGTGCAGGCCGCGCCAGAACGGCGGTCGTTTCTGTTCCGTAGCGGCGGAGCTTTTCTTGCCGTGGCGGTTGGTAGCGGGGCGATTGCTCAACTGCTTGAGCGTACTGGCGCGGGTTCACAGGTCGCGGGCGCGGGCGAGGCACTTCCAGGTGCCGCGCCAACAACCGCGCCAGCAGCCACAAGCACAGCGACAACCGGCGCGGCTTCAACCGCTGCCAGCGCACCAACAATTGCTGCCAGCGCGCCAACAGTTGCCAGTGCGCCAACAACCGCAGCTGAGTCCACGTCCCCAGCGCCAACGGCTGGGCATGCGGTCGAGGAAAGCATGCCCATGTTTATGGCCGCCGATGGTACGCGTGCGCCCTTTAACAATAACGAATCACTGTATGTTATCTCTTCGGCGACCCGTGATCCGGAGGTAGACCGAGGATCGTGGAAACTCGAAGTCGGCGGCGCGGTCAACACGCCGTTCGAGCTGAATTACGACGATCTGCTGGCCTTGCCGGCCACGCAACAAATCAGCACCATGGAATGCATCTCAAACGAGGTTGGCAACTACCTTATTGGCAATGTCAAATGGACGGGCGTCACATTGGAAGGTCTGCTCGAACGTGCCGGCGTGCAGGATGGTGTGATCGACATCAAACTGACGGCTGCCGATGGCTACACCGAATCAATTCCGCTCGACCGGGCGATGAATCCAAATACGCTTGTGGCGTATGGTATCGATGGACAAGCGCTGGGGGTTAAACACGGCTTTCCGGCGCGACTGCGCGTTCCCGGCTTATATGGCGAAAAGAATGTCAAGTGGCTGACCAAAATCGAAGCCGTACGCGAGGATTACCAAGGCTATTGGCAACAGCGCGGCTGGACTGACACGGCGATTATCGAAACGACTGCTGTTATCGACACCGGCAACCCGCGCATCAGCGCCAATCCATTACCGCGCGAAAATGGCGTTGTGCCGTTGGGCGGCATTGCATTCTCGGGCGAGCGCGGGATCAGCAAGGTCGAACTCAAGATCGACGATGGCGAGTGGCAGGAAGCAGCACTCGATCCCGAAAGTAACCCAATTAGTTGGCGATTCTGGCGCTACGATTGGCAAGCCGAGCCAGGCAAGCACACACTCGCAGTGCGCGCCACCGACGGCACCGGGACGCTCCAAACCGATGCCGTGCGCGATACCCACCCGGATGGTGCAACCGGCTACCATATAATCGAGGTCACGGTTGCCTGATCGAGGAGGTCGTATGCGCCGCTGTTTGATTATTGTCGCAAAGGAACCTGCCGTCGGGCGCACAAAGACCCGTTTGGCGGCTGGTGTTGGTGCAATCTGGGCGCTTGAGTTGTATCGCTCATTTCTGCTCGATACGCTCGACCAAGCGCGCCACATCAAGGATTGTACGTTGGCGTTTTCGTTCTGGCCGCCGGAAGCTGCGCCGAGCTTTCGTGCGCTATATGTTCCTGCGCTGCTGCTGCCGCAGCGCGGAGAAGACTTTGGCAGCCGTTTACTCAGCGCATTCGAACAGGCCAGTAAGCACGACTTCGATCAGATGGTGCTGATCGGTAGCGATAATCCTAGCCTGCCGCGCAGCTATGTCGAGCAGGCATTTGCCGCGCTCGACGAGCATGAAACCGTGCTTGGCCCTTCGACCGATGGCGGCTACTACCTGATTGGCATGCGCCGCCCGCAACCGGCGCTGTTTCACCGTGGCATCGCCTGGAGCACCGAGGTTGTCGCCGAGCAAACCCGTGATGCCGCAACGGCGAATACCATTGGTATGACGCTGATACCACCGTGGTATGACATCGACACCGCCGCCGATCTGCGCCTGTTGTATCGTGACCTCGTGCGTCAGCCCACGATTTGCGTTGCGCCGCGTACTCGCGAAGTACTCGCCGAGATGGCAGATAGCCAGTTTGCTGATCTGCTTGAGCTAGAAGAAGCTCGCCCATTCTAATCCAAGGAGCCACGCTTGCGCAGTCTGCACGCACGCACAGCCATCGCGCCAGAGTTGCCGCGCCAAGTCTACATCGAGGTCACCAACCGTTGCAATTCGTTGTGCGGAAGCTGCCCGCTGACCTATGATCACTTTCTGCCGTTCGAGCCAAAGCATCATCTTAGTTGGGAACAATTTCGCCAGATTGTCGATCAACTGCCGCACATCGACCGCGCCGTGCTTCATGGTATCGGCGAGCCATTGCTGAATCCGGCGCTGCCCCGTTTTGTTGCCCACCTCAAAGAGCGGGGAGCCCATGTGCTGTTCAACACCAATGCCGTCCTTTTAACTGAAAAACGTGGCGACGAACTCACGGCAGCAGGGCTCGACGAGCTACGTGTCTCGATGGATGGTGCCGACCGCGCGATGTACCGTAAACTACGCGGCATCGACAAATTCGAGCAGATCAACGCCAATGTTTGTGCCTTTACCACACGGCGCAAGGTGCGGGGCGAAACCATGCCCAAAGTATCGTACTGGTTTGTTGGCATGCAGGAAAACCTGCACCAACTACCTGATTTCGTGCGGCTTGCCGCGAGTGTCGGTGCAACCGAGGCGTACTTGCAGCGCATGACCTATTTCGGCGATGGCGAGGTATTAGATCAAGACGCCACAGCGCGGGCCGAGAACGCGCTGTATGCAACACTCGAAGACCAGCAGGCCGCGTTGGTTCGCGAATGCGAAGCGCTTGCCGCCGAGCTTGGACTGGCATTTCATGCCAGTGGCGCAACCACGCCGGGCGAAAGCATGGCGGTAAAAGGCGCGCACCCGTGGCAGGGCTGCTACCGGCCCTGGTCGCTCACCTACATCACCGCCAATGGCACGGTACTACCGTGTTGCATCGCACCGTTTGCCACCGCCGAATTTCCGCAGATAGTCCTTGGCAACGCGCTGCAGCAGCCACTGGCTGAAATCTGGAATGGCAAGCCGTATATTGAATTGCGACAGGCGGTGCTTGGCGAAAGCCCCGCGCCGTGGCCCTGCCAACATTGTGGCGTTCGCTGGAGCTTGTGATGATTCCGGCTCGCGGTCGATTGGCTGATGTAGCGCCGCCACTTTTGGTTGCAGCGGCGGCGTTTGCGCTCTACTGGCGCACCGGAGCGCCAACCGTGCTTACCGGTGACCAAGCCGAACACCAGATGGCGGCCTGGATGGTGGGCGTGCCACACGCTACTGGCTACCCACTGTTTACCATGGTTAACGCGCTTGTGGTGCGCCTGGTGCCATTCGGTGATGTCGCTCGACGGGTCACACTGATGACGGGCTTATGGAGTGCGCTGGCCGTCACGCTAGCGTTTTTGGTTGCGCGCCAACTGAGCCGAAACATACTGGCGGGGCTGGTCGTAGCGGTGGCACTGGCAACCTCGGCAGAGTTCTGGTCGCTCTCGACGATTGCTGAAGTCTACACGCTGCAAGCACTTTTCATCTTGTTGATCTGGTGGTGTCTCGCCCAGTATTGGGCCGCTGGCTCACCCCGCTTTGTGTACGGGGCAGCGTTGCTTGCCGGCCTTGCAACTACGCACCACGGCAGCTTTGTACCTATTGTTATTCCTGCCTTATTTGTGACCGTCGCCGTGCCACTGCTTTTGCAGGCACTGCAAAGCCGCAGCTGGTCTGAATGGCGAGTTGTGGTGCTGTGCGGCCTTTGGGCGCTGCTTGGGCTGATGCCGTGGTTGTATTTGGCGGCGCAATTTAGCTTGTTTCGCCCGTTCGATTACTACCGCGGGCAGGGGTTGCCCTACCATTACTATTGGGGCAATCCCAACTCGTGGGCCGATGTTGCCAACCTTGC
>JACMIM010000662.1 GCA_014381165.1 Roseiflexaceae bacterium | reverse complement strand
TGGTCAGCCACTTTTTGCCGGGGAGCTTTAATTTGAGCAGCTGCGCCTTGTCCGCCGGGTCGAGGCCACCGGTTAGTCGTAGCGCGCCAAGCAGCGTCAGCCCGCCCACGCTGGCAATGCCGAACAACAGCGGCAGCGTGAGCAGCCGCGCGACCAGGTTTGCATCAGCGGGCAAGGGCGGTAGGAGCAGCGCCAGCCCGGCCACAACCGCCGCCATCGCGCCAGTGGCCAGCAGTACCTGGAGTGTGAAGCGCCAGGGCCAGCGCAGCCCCAGCAGATCGACGCCCCGCGCAGTCACCCACAGCCCGGCGGCAACCCGCGCCAGCCCAAAGGCCAGTGTAACGCCAACAATGCCAAAGCTAGGTGCCAGCAGCAGTGCCAGCGGCGCGGCGATCAGCGCGATCACGCGGGCGATCACCACGGCGCGCAGCCGTTCGTAGACGATCAGCGCATTGTGGGCGGTGGTCAGCAGCGATTCAAGGAACAGGCATGGCACCAGCACCCACACCAGCGCGCTGGCGTCCGTATACTGCGGCAGCAGTGTGGCGAACACGGGCTGGGCCAGCAGCATCAGGCCAACCCCGCCCGGCACCAGCAGCAGTAGCTGGAGCCGGATCAGCGACTGGTATGCGCCAAGCAGCGTGCCGCCCTCGCCCGCACGCACGCGCGTGAACAAAGGCACCTGCACGCCAACCATCGGTGTGTACAGGTACGAGAGCACCATCTTCACGATGCTAACCCCGGCGAACAGCAACGCCGCATCGGCTAGGTCGCGCGCGAACAAGATCGCAAAGCCCGCACTGGCGACGAAATCACTGGCGTTCATCAGCAGTGAAACGCCGCAGTAGCGCACGAAGCCTGGTGGAAGCAACGGGCCGGGTTGCTCCGGCTGTGGCAGCGTATCGACCTCGCGCTGGTGGCGCAGAACAGTCCAGACCAACATGCTGGTGGCGATTCCTGGGGCCAGCACCATTGTTGCGAGCAGGCCATCGAGCATGATTGCGGGCGGCAGCAGCAACACTGCGCTGATCGTCAGCAGGTTCGGCAGCAGCTGCGCGGCAATATCAACGCCGTTCCAGGCGCGCTGCTTGAAGAAGCTGCTGAGATACGCCATCAGCACATCATAAAAGATACTGATCAGCTGCATCGCCAGCGCCAACACGATCAGCGCGCCACTATGTTGATTGACATAACTTATTAGTTCGCCACGGGCCAGCGCAGTCAAAGCAGTCTCGGGGGTGGCAGAAATCTGTTGGTTGAGCCGCGTGGCATAGGTCGTGCGGAAGATAAACAATGCCAGCCCAACCAGTGCCAGCACGGCCAGTTGAGCGGAGAAGACGGCGCGCAGCAGGCGGCGCATCGCGCGCGGCCCGCCCGATCGCAGTGTCTCGGGGATATACTTTGGCAGCGCCCGGCTGGTGCCTAGGTCGATCGCAGTGCCGAGGCCGTTGTTGAACGAACTAAAGATTGCCAGAAACCCATAGCTGCCAGGCAGCAGCACCGACAGTTTCAGCAGCGTCGCAATGACATTCGCCACTAGGCGCAGCGGCACAAACAGTGTGTTCCACACCACCGCCCGCGAGACCTGCGCGGCCAGCGTGGGCGCTCCCGGCGGCGTGGTCGAGTCAGCAGCCATATGATTTAGCGCACCTTATGTTCCACAATTGCCGGGCTATTCTACCACACCGCGCTGTTCGTCAATGTTGTCGTTCGACGCAACGACGCAACGACTCGACGATGTCGGGGCGGGCACGAGGCCCGACGGCGCGGGCGGGTTGAAACCCGCCCTTGCGATTGGGTCGTATCACCCCGCTCTCACCTGTTTCTGCCCCGCTCGCGTGCTACAATTCCCGCGTCTTGGAACATCCATACGCACTTGGGCGTCTCACCTACACTATACATAATCGGTAACATATTCTACATTATGCAATTAACGGCTATAACTTTTATCAATCCCGCCGCGCTGTGGCTGCTGTTGCTGCTGCTGCCGCTGTGGCTGCTTGCGCTGGCCGCGCCGAGCCGGGTTGGGCCGCTGCGCTTCTGGGCCAGCCTGGCCGTGCGCTCGCTGCTGATTGTGGCGCTGGTCGGTGGGCTGGCTGGCACCCAGCTGCGCCAGCCGGTCGATCGGCTGGCGACGGTGTTTTTGCTCGATTGGTCTGAATCAATTGCGCCCACCGATGCCGCACGCGGCGAAACATTCGTGCGCGACGCGCTGGCCGCAATGCCCGCCGACGATCGCGCGGGTGTGGTGCTGTTTGGCCAGCAGCCGTTCGTCGAGCGCGCCG
>JACMIM010000661.1 GCA_014381165.1 Roseiflexaceae bacterium | reverse complement strand
TTATGCGCGATAAGCCTGGCCCGCAGATACGCTCGTCGCGGTGGTAGAGTGCTGCCGTGCAACGCGCTCGTGTGTCGGTCATCGTCGCTGCTGAACATGACCACCGCACGGTGTGACGATTTCGTGCAATAGTACAAAAGTGCCGCACCAGGCCGGAGATCTTGTACGGTGTTGAATAGGCTGAATGCAAATGCTATCCCTTCGCAGTGATCGGGCGGAAAAGCGGTGCCAACATCCGGTCGCGTGCCGCATCGACCAAAAGGCGTGGGCCGACACTAGGCGCGTGTACCCGTACTATGGCAGCGAGCACCTGCGGCAGCGCCAGCGCGTTCGGGTAGAGCAGGTAGCCGCCGCGCCACTCAGGATTGAACTTATGTTTGAAGAAAAAGAGCGACTGGTAGTGATACGTTGCATTGATTGTTGGATTGGCGTAGACCATCCGAATGCCGCGTTCGATCAGCGAGTTGCGCGGCGCGTCAATGTCTGCCAATGGAGCGAGGCCAAGCGAGCACCACGAGTCACCGGTGTCGCGGAACAGCTCCAGCGAATGCGCAATCAGAAACTCCATCGTGCCGTTGGGGCAGCCCTTGGCCCGGCGCATGACATCGAGCGCCCGACCGCCAATACCCTCGATCGGCAGGAACGAGCAGTAGGCCAGAACGGTCAGGCCATCAGCTGCCAGCGCCACCGTGTAGCGGGCGCGCGGATCGGGGTGGGCGGGCAAGCGCCCGATGCTAAACCGGAGATCGACTCCGCCCTGGCTGGCGCGCCAGCCGGCCTCGATCGCCTGCATCTGTGCCCAAATCGCTGTGTCGCACTCGGAGGCAAGCTGACGGAAGATGATCCGATCGCGCTCGACCTTGCTTACCGCGTGGCGTATATCGCTGATCTTCGACCCATTGAGCGTGAACTTCGGCAGATCGATCCATGCATCTTCACCAATTTTCACTGCTGTGAACCCAAGCGGCGCGTAGTCCGATAGGTGGCGGGGCTGCACCTCATAGAAGCAGACCTGCCAGTCCTGGCGCCGGCAGAAGCGCTGGAACTCGCGGGCCAATGCGCCCACATGCACAGGTGCCGCGATCGGGTCGCCACACACCACCGCGACATTGTTTGCCACCCGATACGCGACCACACCCTCCACCGACTCGCCAAAATAGAGCTGTTTATCGTCATCGCGGGCGAAGGGCGCGAGCGAGGAGGTCGCGTAGACCGTGAGCAGGGCGTCGGCCGCTTGTCGGTCGGCAGCGCGCGGGCGATGCGGAAGCACCGGACGGAGCAGCAGCAGTAACGTTGTGCCGAACAATGTCGCGCTCAGCACGCCGATACTATTGAGAAACCAGGCCGCATGCCCGCGCACCAGGCCGGCGTAGGCGCCATCCGTCCAGATCATCTGCGCGGCAATCTCATATATTGCGCTGGTTGGCGAGAACGGTTGGAAGGCGCGCAGCAGCCAGAAGCCTGCCAGTCCGTAGACGGCAATCGCGGCGCAACCGGCGGCGAAGAACACGGGAGCGCGGCGCAGTGTGGGCGGGTCAGAGCAGCGCACGAACTGGCGCCGTTGGCTCAGAAGCGCGCCGCCGAGCATAGCTGCGCCGATCGCCTCCTCCCAATCAAATCCCTTGAGCAAATGCAGGATCGCCGAGCACGCGAGGAGCACCAACGTCAGCGTCCAAGCCACCTGTTTGCCCCGCCAAAGACCGCGCGCCAGCATGAGAAGACCGAAACCCGACATGAGCGCCAGCGAGCGGCTGGCGTTCTCGATCATCATCGGCAGTACTGCGCGGGCCAGTTCCTGCAACTCCGGATCGCGGAAGAGACCATGCGCCAAGAGTGTTGAGATAATACTGACCAAACCCATTGTTGCCACAAGCAGCGCGCTCGCGCGCTGGATACTGTGCGTTCGCCACATAGCCTATGCTCCTTGTCATCACGCTGCTGGCATGTTTGCCGCGATATACTCCAGCGCATCGACTAAATGCAATCCCCAGAACGTCCAGCTATGCGCGCCGTTGAAATACTGCGCCAGGTGCGGTACATGCGCTGCTGTGAGCGCTTGATCCATCTGCTGCGTCTCCACGTTGGTATTGTCGGTGGTGTCGGTCTTGCCGACCGCCAGATAGAAGTGCAGACGCTGAGGGTCTTTAACCTGCTGGATGTATTGCAATGGACTGTTGTAGGCCACGCTGGCCGGATCGGTGAAGAGGTTTTGCTTCAAGATCGTCTGGGGCGCCAGGTAGTTGCCGCTTAAGCTCCAGGCGATGCTAAAGATATCTGGGTGGTGCAGAGTCATGTTCACTCCCGCGAAGCCGCCGGTCGAGAGCCCGCCAATCGCGCGATCATCGGCGACGGCGATCGTACGATAATGGGTGTCGATATATGGCACGACCTCCTGCACGAGATACGACTCAGCCTGCGCGGCCGGCGGCGTGCCGTTCGCCCACTCGCTGTCGTGTAGCGGGTTCGTCTGTCCCTCCGGCATCACCAGGATCATGGGCGGGATGCGCCCGACGCTAATCAGTGCATCAGCGGTCTTGTCCGCGCCTGCGGCGTGAACCCAATCGAGGTAGCCGCCTGGCGCGCCATGAAGCATATAAACCACCGGATAACGCCGGTTCGCGTTCGCGGGATCTGCGTAGCCGGGCGGCAAATAAATCGCATAGGGCATATCGCCGCCCATGAAGGTGCTGTGAATCTGGCCTTCCTGGAGCGTGCCATGTTGGAGCGTGAGGGCGCTGGTCGTGGTCGCCGGCATCGTTGTGGGTTGAGGCGTCACAGCGCTGCCGGTTGCCACCGGGTGTGCGTCGGCGGTTGGCCGAGGCGCTGGCGTCGCGGACGCCCGATTTCCGCTCGTTACCCGAACAGTTGGAGCGTTTTGCGCCGCCTGTTGAAGGATCAGGTCGGCGGCTCCGGCGCTCGATTGCCAGGGAAATTGCTGTGTGAATGCGTAGCTGCCACCAAGCCAGCCGGCCAGGCTAAGCGTGGCCAGTGCGCTGAGGAGTATGAACCATCGTCGAATCAGTCGCATAATTGAAACCCCACTCGGCGATTGCCGGGCTATCGTTCGTATGAAAACGGCAAGCGATGCCGATACCGATGTGCTGAACCGCGATTAAGCATGCGGCAGATGGGCACCGACAAATCGAAGCGCATCGGCAATGTGCGCGCTCCAGTAGAACCAAGTGTGGCTGCCAGCGAACTCGTGGAACTCGTGCGGAATACCGCGAGCGGTCAACACTCGATCCAGTTCCTCGGCGTCGTCCACAAACCACGGATCGGCGCGGCCGACGTCGAAGTAGATCGCCAGCGCGGCCGGAGCCGTGATATCATCGAGATGCTCAATCGGACTGTTCGCGTCCCGCTCGGCCTGATCGAAATCGAACACATCTGTGCCGTCGTCGGTCGGCTGGGCGCGATAGAAGCCGCTATGAACCGCCACGATGCTGAACTGCTCCGAGTGACGCACCGCTATGTTGAACGCGCCGTATGCTCCCGCCGAGAGGCCGCCGATCGCCCGATGCGCACGGTCGGGGATTGTGCGGTAGCGCTGGTCGATCGCGGGCAGGGCTTCATCAACAATGAAGTCTTCGACGCGCCCGAACCCGGCTGCTGTGTTCCCATTCACCCACTGGCTGTCGC
>JACMIM010000660.1 GCA_014381165.1 Roseiflexaceae bacterium | reverse complement strand
TATACGACGATGGGGCGATTTTGGGCACTTCGCTTGACCAAATATCGCCCCTTCAGCTTGTCACAATCTTGCGGCTAGCAGGGCTACCGGCAGACCATCGCGCGCTGGCAGCATACCAACGCCCCGCAGACCGTCTCAGTCAATCTACCACGGTGAGCTGCCGCTGTGAATAGCCCGCTTCTCCTTGTACCTAACAGTACCAATCTATGAGCAAATTGACGTAATAGTCCTACATATGGCAATCCTACCAGATTTGTGAAATAAGTATGACTTACGCAGTTGCCAACAGGTTTCATTTCGCCTGCGGCGGGCAAGGAAATATCGAATGATTGTTTCGTTGTTTTGTGCAAAGCACCAAAAAACGAAACAAAAAAGTTAGCATTTACAAGCTGCCGCAGGCTGAAGTCGCCAAACCTCGTCTTCTCGCCTAGCCGGTTCTCAGCGTGCGTACCAGTTCCCCCGCCCGCCCGGTGTAGCGCTCTGGCGTCAGCGCCTTGAGTTCGGCCTTGACCTCGTTGCGGATGTTGAGTGTGTCGACAAAGGCGTGTAGCGATTCCAATGTGATCGCCTGACCGCGAGTGAACGCCTTGAGCGCCTCATAGGGCTGGGGATAGTTCTCGCGCCGCAGGATCGTCTGCACCGCTTCGGCCAACACCTCGGGGTGGTCGCGCAATTCAGCCAGCAGCCGCTCGCGGTCGACATCCAGCTTGCCTAAGCCCTTGGCGATGCGCGTGTAAGCCACCAGGCTGTAGCCAAAGGCCGCGCCGATGCTGCGCAGCACCGTGCTGTCGGTCAGGTCGCGCTGCTGGCGTGAGATCGGCAGCTTGCGGCTGAAGTGCTCGAGCAGCGCGTTGGCAATGCCCAAATTGCCCTCGGCGTTCTCGAAATCGATTGGATTGACCTTATGCGGCATGGTCGAGGAGCCAACCTCGCCGGCCTGTGCCGCGAGGGCGAAGGTGCCCACGCTGATATATTGCCACACATCCTGGCACAGGTCTATCAGCACCGTGTTCAGGCGCTTGAGCGCATCACACAGCTCGGCGACCGTATCGTGCGGCTCGATTTGCGTGGTCAGGTCGAGCGGCTCCAGGTCGAGGTTTTTCACGAACGCGCGCCCAAAGCGCGGCCAATCGACCTCGGGCAGGGCGATATTGTGGGCGGCGAAGGTGCCGGTCGCGCCATTCAGCTTGCCGGTTAGTGCGACCTGGGCCAGTGCTTTGTGGGCGCGGCGCAGGCGAGCCGTGAACACGCCGATCTCCTTGCCCAGCGTGGTTGGTGTGGCGGGCTGGCCGTGCGTGTGCGCCAGCATAGGCGTCTCGGCTTCTGTCATCGCCAGTTGGTACAGTAGTGAGCCAATCTCGCCGATCGCCGGCATCAGCACCAGGTCGCGTGATTCGCGCAGCATCAGTGCGTAGGCCAGGTTGTTCACATCCTCGGATGTCAGCGCGAAGTGGACGGCTTCCAACCAGCGTTCCAGGCCCAGCTTGGCCATCTGCTCGCGCAGAAAGTACTCGACCGCCTTGACATCGTGGTTGACCTTGCGATCCCACGCGGCCAGCGCCTCGGCGTCCTCATCGCTGAAGGCCCGGTACAGCCCGCGCAGCTCGGCGGCCTGCTGGTGCTCCAGTGCGGGCACGAAATCGATCTTGCGGGCGCGGCTGAGGAAAATCAAGTACTCGACTTCAATGCGAATGCGGTAGCGGAACAGCGCGGCCTCGCTCATATACGGCACCAGCGCGGCGGTATCGCGCTGGTAGCGCCCGTCGAGCGGCGAAAGGGCGAACAATGGGTTGGTCACGTGGCTTCTCCTGAGTGAGCCGGTGAGAATATGTGGTCATAGTACCACCGCTGGATTCATTTGGCAGCGCCGCCACCACGGCCACCGGATGAATCCGGCGTCTGCTGCAACCCATAATCCCCCGTGCTATACTATTCACACAATTACTCGTTTGCGAGGTGCTGCGATGCCAAGCCCAGTTCCTGGAATGGATCCCTATCTCGAAGACCCGGCGGTCTGGCCAGATGTGCATCAGCGTTTTATAACGTATTTGTCTGACGAGATGCAGCAGTACCTGCGCCCGCAATACAGTGCGCGCATTGGCGAGCGCATCTATCTGATCGATTCGTTGCG
>JACMIM010000659.1 GCA_014381165.1 Roseiflexaceae bacterium | reverse complement strand
CTGCTGCTGCGGCGCGGCACGGCTCCCACGGCCTGGTTCGGCCTGCTGCTGGCCATGCTTGGCTTCGCGATCTCGATCGGCGTCGATACGATCTATATTCGCGATCACCTAGCGGGCGACCCGGCCAATCCTGGCGACTGGTACCGCATGAATACGGTTTTCAAGTTCGGCATGCAAATCTGGCTAGTGCTGGCGCTGGCCGCTGCCACGCTGCTGCCGGTGCTGCTGCGCCGGTTGAACGGGGTTGCAGCTGGCGCGCTGCTGCTTGTGCTGGCGGGCGTGGCCGCGCTTGCGCTGGTGTTTCCGCTGGTGGGCACGCCAAGTCGGGTGGCCTACCGCTTTCCAGATTCCCCCGCGCCGACGCTGGATGGCTTGCGATTTCTGGATACTGCCAGCTACGAATGGAATGGCAACCAGATCGACTTGCGCGACGATGGCGAGGCCATCCGCTGGCTAAACGCCAACATCACGGGCACGCCGGTGGTGCTCCAGTCCAGCGCCGAGTTCTACCGGGCCTATGGCGTGCGGATAGCCGCCAACACTGGCCTGCCCACCGTGGTCAGCCCGCTGCACGAAAGCGAGCAGCGCGACGGAGATCTGGTGGCCGCGCGCGACCGCGACGTGATCACGTTCTACCAGACTGCAAATCCCGACGAGGCGTTGCGCATCCTTTCGAAGTACCGGGTTGGCTATGTGTATGTCGGCCAGATCGAGCGGGCGGTGTATGGCGAGCAGGGCATGGCGAAGTTCGACCAGCTTGCTGGCGCATACCTAGAGCCGGTGTTCAGCAACGCCAGCGCGACTGTGTACCAGGTCGATCAGGGCGTCTACAACATCGTGGCGAGTGGTGAAAAGGGTGAGGTAGTGGTGATCGATCCCGTGCCGCAGCCCGCTGCGCCGCAGCCCGCCGACCAGGCAGGCACTGCCAACCCGCCAGGGCAGCCGAGCCTAGCCGAGCTGGAGGCCGAGAACGCTGCCGCGCCGAGTGCTGCTGGTTTCGCCTTCAGCCTGGGGCAGCGCTACCACGATCTGAACCGCCCCGAGGACGCGGCACGCGTGCTGGCCGCCGCCGCCGCAGCCAATCCCGGCGATGTGCCCCTACATCACCTGTGGGGCGATATGCTGCGCGACGCTGGCCGCCCTGAGGATGCTGAATTCGCCTACACGCTGGCCGCGCAAGCCCAACCGACCGCCGGTAACTATAACAAGCTGGGAACTGAAATGCTTCTGCTGAACCGCCTGGACGCCGCCGAGGCCGCGCTGAACGAGGCCCAGCGGCTTGATCCACAGTTGGCCGAGCCGTACTACCGGCTGGGCCAGCTCTACGAGCGGCTCCAGCAGTCCGAGCGTGCGCGTGAAAATTATGACCGCTACCTGGAATTGGAACCGAATGGACCGTACCGCCAGCAGGCGGGCGGGTGACAAGATGACAAGGTGACAAGATGACCAGGTGACAAGGTGACAAGGTGACAAGGTGAGGATTCTTCGTCATCTTGTCATTCCGTCATCT
>JACMIM010000658.1 GCA_014381165.1 Roseiflexaceae bacterium | reverse complement strand
GGAAACAGCTTGGTGAGCGGTGAATGCCGCCCAAAAAATGCTGCCATCGGCGTTGGATGTGCCTTGACCGTGCCCTGGATCGAGCCGTCGATGTTGAGCACTTTGCCGCCGACCGCGCCGACATGCGGGTGTTCCTCAAGATAGTCGACCAATGCGTCGATAGCGTGCGGCAGGATGATTGTGTCGTTGTTCAGTTGAAAGATGTAGCGGCCTTGCGCCAACTCCATGCCCTGGTTATTGGCGCGCACAAGCCCGACATTTGCTGGATTGACGATCAGCCGCACCTGCGGAAAGCGCCCCCGCACCAGCGCCACACTGTCGTCGTCGGAGGCATTGTCGATCAGGATAACCTCGAACGAACAGGCTGGTTGTGATTCGTACAAGGTTTCCAGCGTGCGCTCAAGCATGGCGCGGGCGTTGTAGTTGACGATCACGACCGACACAGCGCACGAGTAGGTGTCGCGTAGCCAGCGCGCCGGTTGTGATATGGTATTGATCGCGATCACGCCGCAACCTCCCGCGCCTGCCCGGCGATGTGCATGTTGAACCATTGTGCGGTTGCCTGGATGCCGTCGTGCAGCGTGGACGCAGGCGCACCGCCGATCGCCACGAGCGGCTCGCAACGCCCAACCCAGCGCTCGGGGTCGCCAGGCCTGGTTGCCCCAGTGAAGCGGATTTGGGCATACGAGTTCTGTACCGCGATAATCGCCTGGGCCAGCTCGGCGGTGGACGTGGCGATGCCTGAGGCGACGTTGTATGCGTAGCCATCGCCGCGACCGCGCGCTGCAACCGCTAGAAATGCATGGACAACATCGCCGACAAACACCAGATCGCGCACCTGTGAGCCATCGCCTAGGACCACCAACTCATGCGGTGTGCGCTGCAACTTGTCGAACAAATCGAACACCACCTGCTTGGTCTGGCCGGGGCCGTAGACCGAGAACAAACGTAGCGAGGCCGCGTGAATGTTGTACAGTTGGGCATACACGGCAACATAGCGCTCGGCGGCCAGTTTGCTGACGCCGTAGGGCGAAACCGGAACGGTGAGATCGCCCTCCTCGATTGGCAGTTTGGCCGGGTTGCCATAGACCGCCGCCGAGGACGCAAACACCAGGCGAGCCTGGCTTTTCAGGTTGCGCATCTGCTCGAGTAGATCAACTGTCGCCGCCAAATTGGTCGTAAAGTCGTCGACGGGAGCCTGCACCGATCCGGCGGCATAGGCCCGTGCGGCAAGATGGAAGATGTAGTCGAATGATTGTGCGGCAAAGAATTGTTGAAACGCCGGTGTTCCAACAGCAACCTGCACCGCGTCGACCCGACCGGGCGCATGGCTGTACATGCGCTCGAGATCGATCGGTTGGGCATCGACCAGCACCACGTCGGCACCGGCACTCAGCAGCGCCAGGGTGAGATGGCTTGGAATAAACCCAGCACCACCCGTCACGAGCACACGCCGTCCAACGAAACTGTCGAGCAGGGCCGGGTCGATCAGGCGAACATCGTCCATGTGCTTACTCCTTTTCCACCTGGCGTGTGCGCTGGCGCGAAGTCGCCGATATGCCAATCGCGTCCTCGGCGATCAGTGGTGCCTGCGCCAAGCCCTGTGCGACTGAAACGCCCAGTGGGCGCTTGAACAGAAAGCAGCCATCGCACACCGTGCCCGCGCGGTCGGCAGGGTTTTTGCCAAACAGTGCTCGCGAACGCTGGTACTGCTGGTTGTTCCAAATCGTGGCAAGATCGTCGCGCACCAGGTTGCCAAAGTCCTGGCGATCCTTGTAGACAATGCAGCAGGCTGCAACACCGCCGCCGGGATTAACCGTCATAGAGCGGTATAAGTAGTAGCATGGCTCATCCCACAGGTAGCCGTCTTTGCGCATCTGGCCAGGGTGCAGCTCCCAGTAGGCTGGATCAGTTGGCATCCAGCGGTCCTCGGCCTCCTGCTGGCTAGCTTTGGCTTTGAGCTTGTAATCGCCTAATGGAAACCCTGGTGAGCGGAAGCGCAGCTTGTCGACGCCGATTTGGGGTGCTAATTCCTCAGCCGCCGCCATCTGATGCTCGTTATGCTTGAACACCAGAAACTGCCATTCGATCGTCGGCGTCTTGCTGCGGAGCCGCTTTTTCGCTGCAATGATGTCACGCAGGTTGTGCATAACAAGGTCGAGTTCGCCACGCACGCGGTACTGCTCATAGACATCCTGGGTCGTGCCGTCAAGCGAGACGATCAGATATTCCAACCCCGATTTCACGATCTGTTCGCCAATGTTTTCTTTCTCGATGCTCAGGTTCGAACTCATGTTGGTGGCTATGCCGCGCGCCCTGGTGGTCGAAATAATCTTGAAGATATCTTTATTCAGCAGTGGTTCGCCCCAGTTGTGAAGCGAAATCTCGACGGCATATGGCGCGATCTTGTCTAGAATAATCTGGTAGTCAGCGAACTTGAGCATCCCTTTGGCGCGGTCGAGTTCGCCATTACCGGTGGGGCAGAGTGGGCAGCGCAGGTTGCACACATTGCATGGATCGACAAAATAGTAGTAGGGCTTGCCGCGCAACACGCTGCGCCCGCGTAGGCGCTCCGACTCGACAAGCAGCACATTGGCTGTTTTCTTCAGCCCGGCGTGGCGAATGAGCGCCGCGAGATGGCGCGGGTAGCGGAAATACTTGCTGATCGCGCTGCTAACTTTCTGCCGCATCGGTTTCTCCTCATCTGTGTTGCATACCGCCTGTTGTGTGTCGCTGGTGGTTCGAAGCTGTCGATTGGCGTTCTAGAACGCACCGTTCCGAATCACGATGCTTTTGATCGTCGCCAGAAAGATGCCAATGTCATAGCGCAACGAGCGACACCGGCAGTATTCGAGATCGGCATCGATTGTGGCTTGAAACGGCAGGTTGCCGCGCCCACTGATCTGCGCCAGACCGGTCACGCCCGGTTTTACCGAAAACTTCATGAGCTGTGTGTCAGTGTAGTAGGGCACCATCTGCGGAATCTCGGGCCGCGGTCCAACCAGTGCCATGGTGCCAAGCACAACATTGATGAAGTTCGGCAACTCATCAAGGCTCGTTTTGCGCAGTAGAGAGCCGAATCGTGTGAGGCGTGGGTCGTCACGCAGCTTAAACGTCATGACCTGGATTTCGCGCTCAGAGTACTGGTAGGTATACAGATCGGGGAAACGTTCGCGGGCGTCGCACCACATCGTGCGAAACTTGTAGAAGGTAAACAATCGTCCATTTTTGCCCACCCGCCGCTGGCGAAACAGCGCAGGCCCAGGCGAGTCGAGCCGGATGAGTGCGGTAATGAGCAGCATAATTGGCAGTGTAACCACCAGCGCCACGAAGCCCACGCCGAGATCAAGCAGCCGCCGCACCATGTAGTAGGTGTCCGTCCGTTCCGCTGCGCAGACCGCCGTGTGCGGGAGCACAGTGACCGCGCCATGCGTTGCGTGTTCCTCGATCTGCTCTACCTGAGCAATAGAGAAAGAGTCCATGCACACCCCCTGATAGCGTTATTCCCAGCAACGCAGGTGATAGGTGTTGATGCCCGCGACCACGCGGGTATGACTATGTGCGACACGCCGAAGAAGCATCTCGCACGGTGATAGTGGCAAGAACCGAAACACACGCTCGCGCAAAGCGGGGGTTTGGGGCACAGCCCCCGAAAAATCCCCCGCCTACTGTTCGATTGCTCGCGCAAAGCGGGGGTTTGGGGGCACAGCCCCCGAAAAATCCCCCACCTACTGTTCGATTGCTCGCGGGATTGCTAAAGTATTATGGCGAACACAGGAGTGCCAACAGCGCTGTTGGATCGTTGTTTTGTCTTGGTTGGGACAAGCTTAATGCCGCTATAAGCGGTGGGATTACCACAAAGGGCAATAGTTTTGATTGTTGAGTGTGTGCCGAGAGCGTAAAGTTAGCTAACGGCTCCCCAGAAGCTGGGATGACTGCGATGATGTGGGGAGAAATCGTATGCGACCGCAGGCGTCACTTGTATCTCGTCTTGTTGGTCGTATTACATGCTTAAACGAGCGTGTACAATATTTTCGGGTGGCATTATGTACAACATGTTCTTAACGTTGGCGTGACCTAGTTGTTATAAACCGCTTAGTCACCCATGTGATCATCACATACATACTAACAACTAACATGAGCCATAAGATACGCAGATAAACAAATAGTAAAATACGTACTACATGCGTATACCGCGCGTAGCTTCATCGAGCGAGATCAGCGCCGCATTGATCGAGAAAACAGCGCACCAATAAGCCCACAGCAAACAAATTGCTGTGGGCTGTAGGATTCTTCAATAGTACTCAAAGCAAGGCTATAGTGCGCTAATCCGAGTAGCGCTCTTCCTGCCACGGGTCGGCGTGGTTATTGTAGCCATAGCCCTCCCAGAATCCCAGCCGATCCTCGGCTAGAAACTCGATCCCGCGCAGCTATTTGGCGCTTTTCCAAAAGTACTTCTTCGGCACCAGCGCGCGCAACGGAAAGCCGTGATCTGGCGTCAGCTCCTGGCCTTCATACTGGTAGGCCAGCATAGCTTCGCTGTCCAGCATGAGCTCCAACGGCACATTGGCCGTAAAGCCATGTTCGCAGTGGAACACGATAAACTGCGCGGCCGGGTTCAGCGCCGGGATGTGCGTGAGAAACTCGCTAAACCGCACACCCGTCCAGGTGGTGTCTAGCTTCGACCAGCGCGTGACACAGTGGATGTCGGTGGTAAACGTGGTGGTCGGCAGCGCACGAAACTCGGCGAAGCTGAAGCGTGCTGGCTCGGCGACCTCGCCCCAAACGCGCAGGTCCCAGGTCTGCTCGAGACTCGTGTAGGCCGGTACCTCGCCATAATGCAGTACCGGGAATTTTTCAGTCAGGTACTGGCCCGGCGGAATGCGATCCTGTACCTCCGGCGTGGCTTTGTCGTATTTCTTCTTAAAGGCGTTGAACATACACACCTCTCGCAAAGCGAATGTTGTAGCCACTCTCTGCAAGAATATTACCACTAAACAAAGCAGGCGCGAAGATGCTCATGTATCTTCGCGCCTGCCTGCTCAACGTCGTTCGCCATCAAAACGCGCTATCATGACCCGCGTGCTCGAAGCTGCTAGCCGGTGTTCGCCGGAAGCTCGCATAGCGACTGGCATCACGCACAAGCTGCTGCACATCTTCGCGCTCGATTGGCTCGTTGTAGATCTGATACAGGCGCAGGATTGGTTCCAGTAGCTCGCTACGTGGGCAGTAACTGTAGGTTGGCTCGTCGGGGCAGGCGGATTCAATTAGCACGCCATCCTGGGCAAGCTCGCAAAGCGCCTCGCGCGTGCTCCACATGTCGTGGTACATCCGCTGTGCGATCTGTGGCGCAGTTGTCGGCCCGCCACGGTATTCGCAGAAATGCAGCAGCAGCTGAAGCTTGAGCGGTGAATCAATCACGTCCTCGATCAAGCCTTTGATGTGTAGATCTACCATGATCTTATGCTCCTTCGATCGTCGTTGACCCTCGCGTAGGGCTGCATGATGCAGCCGTGTCAGTCTCGCGGGTGGCACCTACGAACAGGGAAGGAGCCAATACATGGGCATGTTCTGACATGTCGGCGATAGGTCTCGCCGATACAGCGGTGACGCTAACTAGTTGTTATGAACGTAAGTATACACCATCAGCAGTCTTCTGAATAGGTATTTTTATGCTTCTTTTACCACGCGGGTGGCGTGTTTTGGTATCCTGCAAGAAAAAAGCCACGATTGCGGGTACAATGCGCGTGGAGATCTTCCGCACAAAGGTTCATATCCATGCAACTTGAAGGAGATACTGCCAGGCGCGCTGAGCTACGCCGCATGAAGCGATTGGCGACTGGCCTGTTCATTGGCGTGAGCTGCCTGTTTCTCGTAACCCTGGTGTTAGAGGTGCGCTTTCCCTGGATCGGCTTTGTGCGCGCCTTCGCCGAGGCGGCGATGGTTGGCGCGCTGGCCGATTGGTTTGCCGTAACCGCTTTGTTCCGTCACCCGCTGGGCCTGCCTATCCCGCACACCGCGATTATTCCACGCCGCAAGGATAGCCTGGGCGAGAGCGTTGGACGCTTTGTGCAGGAGAATTTTCTTTCGCCCGAGGTGCTGGTCGGGCGGCTGCGCACTATGCAGGTGGTCGACCGCGTTTCGCAGCTCACCGGCCGCGAGGATGTCAGCCGGACGATTGCCCGTCAGGTTGCCGCGCTGCTCTCCGGCGCGCTCGATGTCGTCAACGACGACGAAGTACAGCTGCTGGTCGAGCGCAGCGTGAGCGCGCAGATTCGTACTGTTCAGCCTGCGCCGCTGCTGGGCCGGGTGCTCGGCGCGGTGTTGCGCGGCGAGCGTATGCACGAGCTTGTGGCTGAAATGATGCGGCTGGCCGCGCACCTGCTCGACGAGAATCGCGATCTCATGCGTGCCCGTATCAGCCGCGAGACACCCTGGTGGGTGCCGTCGGCGATCGATACAGCGATCGCCGACCGCATCTTCGTTTCGGTCGAGGCGACCATTCAAGAGATCAGCGCCGACCAAAACCATCCCTTCTATGCCCGCTTCGAGGCCGTATTGGTCAGTTTTATAGAGCGGCTTAAAACCGACCCTGGGACGAT
>JACMIM010000657.1 GCA_014381165.1 Roseiflexaceae bacterium | reverse complement strand
CGTTTGGTCGGGCGTAGCGTAGGCCGAGGAGCCAACCACACCAGCCAGCAGCACGGCCACACCGACATGGGCCAGGTAGCCGCCAATGCGCAGAAAGCCGCCTTTGAGCGTGCGCAAGAGCATCACCAGGTTGGTGCCAGCAGCGAAAACCACCACGCCAATGTAAACCAGCGAAAGTGGCTGTAGTTCGCGCCCCGACCAGGCCACCAGGCCGATCGCGCCGCACATGGCCAGCACTGCCGCCACACTAGGCCAGCGCAGCGCACGTACCAAACTGCGCAGGTTGGCATCGCGCCAGCCCAGCAGTGGGCCAACGATCATCAGAGCAGCCAGGATCAGGCCGAGCGGCGGCACCGTAGTGGTGTAGAAACTGCCGACCAAGCCGAAGCGCCCGTCTTGAAACGGCGAGGCGTTCGGGTCGTAGGTCGTGCCGTCGTCGAGCCTGAAGACCGCGCCGAGCGCCTGCTGAAGCGAGTGGCCGATGCCAGGAATGCCGGAGATCAGCGGCATCGAGGTACCAAGCAGCACCACCGACGATATCACCAGCAAGCTCATGATTCCCAGCACGACAAAGCTATCGCGCGAGAGTAGCTTTTCGGAAAGTGGCTTGGTCGGCACATCGCGCCAGCGCGCCGTCAAAAAGACGATGCTGGCGATCGCAACGATGGCAAGCGCACCAGTCATCAGCCACTTCAGGCCTTCTGCGACAAACGAGTGAACCGAGAACGACGACAGCACGCCAGTGCGCGTCAGGAAACTGGCGTAGAATACCAGCACGTAGGTGAGCAGCGCCAGCACAAAGTTCGTGCGCCGTAGCCCGCCGTGGGCTTTCTGCACCAGCATGGCGTGAACAAGCGCAGTCGCAGTCAGCCAGGGAACCAATGCGGCATTCTCGACCGGATCCCAGCCCCAGTAGCCGCCCCAGCCGAGCGTCTCGTAGGCCCAATAGCCGCCAAGCAGCAGCGCCAGCCCAAGGAACGCCCAGGCGGCCAGCACCCACGGCAGCGCGCCCTGCACCCAGCCGTCGTAGTCGCGCCGCCACAGCCCGGCGATCGCAAACGAGAATGGGATGGCCATCAGCGCGTAGCCGACAAATAAAATCGGCGGGTGAATGATCATCCAGGGGTTGTGCAGCGTCGCGTTGAGGCCTTTGCCATCAAGCGGCGTGGTCGCTACGCCGTCGACCATATACGGCACAAACGGGTTGCGCACGATCAGAAACACCAGCAACCCCGTCTGAATGAGCATCATCACACTCATCACATAGGGTTCATTATGTCGTGTGCGGCGCATCAGCAATTGCGCGGCGATCAGGCCCCACAGCACCCAAACTAAGAACGATCCAGGCTGGCCGGCCCACATCGCGGCAACGCGGAAGGCGGGTTCAAGCTCTTTGGAAGAATAATTGTAGACGTAATCGATATCGTAGCGTTGGGTGACAAAGACATACGCCAGCAGCGCCACGACGACCAACACAGCAGCCAGCGCCGCGCGCGTGCCGATGCGGCCATAGGCCAGTGCAGCAGTATTGCCCCGTGTCACCAGCACGTAGCTGAACGAGGCCAGCGCCGCCGCCGCGATTGCTATTGCGATAAGAAGCGTACCAAGAAGATACATAGCCGTTGCTTTCTGGGGGGCTAGGAGCTAGGGGCTAGGGGCTAGGGGGTGGGGTATGAAAACAAGTTGGCTCGTCCCCCAGCCCCCAGCCCCCAGTTCCCAGCCCCTAGCCCCTAGTTCACTTTGATGCTTTCCGGGTGCGTGCCGTCCTGCTCCTGATACTTCGAGGGACACTGAACCAGCATCTCGTCGGCCAGAAAGGCCTGCTGCTGTGTGTCATAGCGGCCAACCACCACCAGGCTGATCGCCTGTTCGAAATTAGCCGGGCGCGGCTTGGCGTAGACCACCTTCATCAGCTCACCGCGCTCGTCCTGCAAGTCGAACACAAAGTTGTTCTTGTCATCGTAGCCGCCGGTGCTGCCGAGGAAACCCTTGAGCTGAACGCTGCGATCGCTATCCACAGCCTCGCTGATGCTCGTGGTGTAGGGCCGGAAGGCATCCCGAAGACCGGCCCAACCCAGACCAATTGCCAGCGCGATCATACCGATACCAATGATATGGATCGGCGTAAGGCGAAAACGCGGCTGAAACGACCCTGTTGCTGTTGCCATAGTTTGCTCCTGGGAGTCCGTGGGGCTAGAAGCCCACGGCTGTCATCCGAAGCCCGCTGAGGCGGGCTGAACTCTTGCGCTGCTTATTCCGACGAGCGCTGGGCTTCCAAAGTCGCACGCGGGGCGGTCTGCTCACCGGGAACCTGCTCCATGCGGCGCTTCAGCTCACGCGCTTGCGCGTCGAGCCGCAACAAGTACGCAAAGATCGCCACCCAGACCACCAGCGCCACGGCCATTGCCGTGTAGATCGCAACACTTGGGTTAGCTAGGAAATCCATATGTTCTCTCCCGCTGCGCCAGCCACTCCTCGCCCATCAGCAACTGAGCGCGCAGGCGGTACAGCCAAACGAATAGCGCGGTAAAGCCGATCATCGATGCGAAAAACGTGAGTAGTGTCCGTGAATTGCCAAGCAAGCCACTGCCGGGTGCCTCGATATTCAGTCTAGCAGTGCCAGTGGCCAAATCGACCTGCTCGACCGCCAGCATGAACTGCTCGCCGTCGAACTCAGGCCGGTCGGCTGGTTTGCCGCTGGCGAGGTCGAACGACGGCCTGTGGTTCTCGACTTGGTAGCCGGGGCGAGTCACATTGACATCGGCCACCACCAGATCGCCCTGGCGTTCCAGGCTCTTTAGCTCCAGCTTGCTGTCGCCAAGCAGACCAATCCGTGCGCCCGACAGTTCCAGTGTGATACCATCACACTGGCTGCCCTGGATAAATGCGCAGTTGGGGTGGAGCGAGCTATCGGCCAGGCGCGGCGCGACGAACAGCAGAAACGGCATGGTCACGGCGGCGAATAAATTATACACTGCGCCAAGCCGTCGTTTGCGGTTGTCGTCGTCGATCGCCGAGCGCAACGCGAAGTAGGCCGCGTAGATCAGCAGCAGTACGAGAATCGACGTTTCGCGTGGATCCCAGTTCCAAAACACGCCCCATACAATCTGCGCGAAGATCGCGCCGGTCGCAGTGGCCAGAATACAGAACAGAAAGCCTACCTCGGCGGCGGCGACTGCCGAAGCATCGTCGCTCACCCTTCGGCGAAACAGGTAGAGTGCGCTGAACACGCCCGAAACCACAAATGCCAGCGACGTAACCCAGGCGGTGGGGACGTGCATGATGATGATGCGGCCTGCATCGCCCAGGCCCTCGTACTGAGGAATAATCACAAACATCGCCACGATCACGCCGGCCATCCACAGGCCGAGCAAGAACTTCGCGCCCTGCGCAAGCTGCGATCGTAACGCCATAGCTGCCTTCTTTCCAGTCGCGGTGTGGCTGAACGGTGCCATCATACTCCATGATCTCTAGAATCAGCAATAGGCGAAAGTACGTAATCAGCAATGAACCAAGTTACGTAATCGGCATATAGATGAGGACACTTCCGGTATGTATCGTGTATTTTATCACAACTCGGTCGAAATGGGGCGTAGGAGCGTAGGAAGGACGGGCAGGTTTGTGAACCTTGCGATCCTTCCTACGCCCCTACGCCTCCCACACGCTTTTGAACAGAAACAGCGAGGCGACAAACAGGGCCAGTGTGTAGGCCAGCAGCACCTGAATCGGGGCTGCGCCGACCGCCCAGGATTCGCCCTCCAGCGCAAAGGCGGTGCCACGAATGGCCACCACCAGCGGCGGAATGAGCAGCGGAAACGACAGCACCGCAAACAGTGCGCCCTTGGCGCTAGCGCGGGCGATGATTGCGGCGATCAGTGTGGTGGCGGCGACCAATGCGCAGCTGCCCACTGCTAGCACAGCGGCGAACATCAGCGGCGCGCCCACGCCAACGCGCAGCATGGCGATAAACAGCGCCGCAATCACGGCGTCGAGCACCAGCAGCAGCAGCAGGTTGAAGAGCAGCTTGCCCAAGTAGACGGCGAGCGGCGGGGCGGCCAGGCGCAACGCCGTGGCAGTGCGGGTGTCTTCCTCCTGCACAAAGGCGCGGGCCAGCCCAGTGAAGGCCGCAAACAGCAGGGCCACCCACATCAGCGCGGCCTGAATCAGCTTGAGATCGCGGTTGTCACGCGGCGCGATCGGCCCCAGCCCTAGGCTGATCGCTACAACTGTACTGACAGCGAACAGCAGCAGCGCGTTCAGCGCGTAGCGGCTGCGCAGCTCGATACGCAGATCCTTGCGAAACACGGCCAGCGTAGCGGCAGCCAAGCTTGGGGCTTGGGGCTTGAGGCTTGAGACCTGCACGTTGTTTTTAGCAATCAATGTGGATTCAGATGTAGTCTGGTCAGAATCAATCATACTATTTCTTCAGACGCCTGCCGAGTGAAGTGTGCAAACCACGCAGCATTTTGCCTATGTCATCAAGCTCTTTTACAAGTGTTTGATAGAACTCACCATTGAGAAAGCCTAACTCGTATGCTATCTGAATCTGTGTTTCCAGTTCGGCAACAGAACCGATTGAGATTGTGATAAAGCGTTGGAAATCAGCAGTACTCATCCGTGCGTGGCCTTCAGCAATATTAGAAGGAACAGAAACGGATGCACGCCGCAACTGATTAGTCAGTCCAAATCGCTCCTCACTAGGAAACCGCGCAGTTACAAGTATAGATAGCTTTTGTCAGCTCCATCGCCTTCTGCTACACCTCTAAATCTTTATAGCTCTTAAAGTCACTCATGCCATTTCCAATACTTATAGCAGACAGAGTGTTTTTCGATTGCTGCTCGCCCCAAGCCCCAAGCCTCAAGTTCCAGGTCGCATCAGCCAAGCCGTAGCACGTAATCGCCGTAGCGCAGTTCGCGTGAATCGTTGGTGGCGATGACGGCCAGGCCGCGTGTGCGCTGGCGAGCCACCACCCGCTCGACCAATGCCGCGCCGCGCTCATCCAACGTGACGGTCGGCTCATCGAGCAGCAGCACAGGCGGATCGTGCAGCAGGGCGTAGGCGTATTTCAGGCGGTAGGCCATGCCCGAGGAAAAGGTCGCCAGGGCGTCGTCGCCGCGCCCAGCAAGACCAACTTCTTCCAGCAGTGTGGCGAGCTCGGCGCGAGTTTTACGCAGGCCGCGCACATCGGCAAAAAAGCGTAAGTTTTCTACGGCGGTCAGCTCGCGGTAAAGCTGTAGATCGGGCGCGACCCAGCCGAGCAGCCAGCCCGCGTCCTCGGGCTGGTAGCGCGCGCCCCCAAGTTCATAGGTGGCCGTGCCAGCCGAGGGCCGCTGTAAGCCCGCTAGCACGCGCAGCAGCGAACTCTTGCCGCTGCCGTTCGCGCCCGCAACAACCAGCACCTGACCGGCCCGCAGCGTTAGCGAGGCCCCCGCCAGCACACGGCGCGGGCCGTAGTCGATCGTGATATTAGCGAGCTCGAGCTGCATAGTGGTTGTGATAACATTACCTGATGAACCGCGGACCCGCAGAACCGCAGAACCGGTTCTGCGGTTGTCTGGTTCTGCGGTTCCGCCTCTTCACGGCGCTACCATGCGCAACGGTTCTGGGGTGAACAGCAGCACGAACAGTAGCAGTCCAAACACGGCCAGGACTTTGTGCCAAAAGCCCAGCGGCGTGATATCGTTGAGCGGCGCGGGGTGGCGTGGGCCGATCAGCATGATCAGCGCGCCCCAGATCAGCCAGTTGACCGAGACGGTGACGCCAAGCACCACACACAGCGCCAGAATCGCATAGGCCAGCCAATCGGCGCGGCGACCGAGCAGCGCATAAGCGACATGGCCGCCGTCGAGCTGGCCGACCGGCAGCATGTTGAGCATCGTCACCAGCAAGCCAATCCAGGCGGCAAAGGCCACCGAGTTCATCTGCACATCGAGGTTGTTCACGCCGGGCAACCACTGGCCGTGCGCCACATATTTGACCAGCCCATACAGGATGGAGTTGCCCTCCTGCATGTAGCCCTGCGCGATCATCTGCGCACTGGGAGTGGCAATTGGCGACGTAGCAACACCGTAAAACAGCAGGGGGATGGCCACTAGCAGCCCCGCGATCGGCCCGGCGATGCCAATCTCAAGAATGCTGCGGCGATCCTCCATCGGCTCGCGCTGGACGATCACCGCGCCCAGCGTGCCGGTCAGCGTGAGCACACCAATCGGCGTGGGAATCGGCGGAATCGGGATGAAGTATGGCAGGCTCACTGGTGCCTTGCGCAGCCGACCGACCACATAATGGCCCATCTCGTGAGTGAACAGAATGCCAAGCAGTGTCGCCGCGAAGGGCACGCCGCCCAGGAGCAAGGCCGGCTCACGCAGCAGCAGCGCTGGGTCGGCGATGAGTTGCGAGCTAGCGTGAAACGCGCCAGTCAGCAGCACCGTGGCGATGGTGATAAGAAACAATACGAACGGCAGAAGTGTGCGCGGAGTGAAGCGCGGAATCACACCGGGCATGGCAAATAGCTCATCCTGGCCGCCGCTACTGCGCAGGAACGGAGTGTAGCCGAGCGTCTCGACCCGCGCCCGCAGATCGCGGTAAACTGAGTCGGCAGGGCGATCGAGCTGGCCGCGCATAGTCAGTGCGCCGCGCTCGTCCCAGGCGTAGCTCTCCACATTCATCAGGCCGCCCAGCGCCACACGCATCTGCCCAACGAGTTCCAGCCGCTCGGTCGATTCGATAACTGCGTTCAATGCGTTCCTTGTTTTGAAAAGCTAGGCCTCTGCATGGGCACAAATCAGCCAGCGCGGGGTAGTATACCACTGCCTGGGGTGCCGTTGGAGATCATAGTGCTATGGGTCATCCGGCCAATGACCCGGCGCTGAAGCGCCGGGCTATTGGGATGGTGGTGCTGCCACTGTGCCTTCACGTCCGCGCCAGGCCAGCGTGCGAACCAGCAATCCCGGCGCTTCAGCGCCGGGATTGCTCATTCGGGATCGGGCGAGAATTGGTCGTGCAGCTCCTGGAGCCGGTCGTCGGCGTGGCGGGCGTAGTACTGTTCGGTGATACGCGTGTTGGCGTGGCCGAGTAGCGCGGATACCTCAGAGAGCTGCGCGCCCTCGTTGAGCAACCAGGTGGCGACGAAATGGCGAAACGTGTGCGGTGTAACCTCGCGCAGCCGACGAGCCTCGCTGCGCTTGCCCTCGGCCTCTAGCTGATTCGACAGGCCATAGGAAGCATTGGTCACGATTTTCCAGGCCGAAACCCGGTGCAGCGACTGGCCCGCGCCACGCGGGCCGTGCGAAATATACAACGCCTCGGCAGTTGGGAATACTACACGGCGGGCCGCTAGATACGCCTCCAGCCGACGCTGGGCGTGTGGCCGCACGAACACCAACCGCCGACGTTCGCCCTTACCAACAACCTGAACGCGCGCTGCGATCTCGCCATTATCAGCCCGCACGCTGCGGGCGTGCAGCGAAAGCAACTCGGAGATGCGTGCGCCTGTCGAAAACAGCAGATGCAGCAGCGCGGCATTGCGCAGCGCGTTCAAGCGCTCGCGCTCCTGGCGGCTGCCTAGTTCGCCCGCAGGCAACAGGGCATCATAGAAACCGACCAGTCGGCGCAGATCGGGCACATCAGGCGCGCGCTGGGCTGGCACACGCGGCAGGGCGTCGCGCAAATACACGCGCATGACCGCTAACTCGTGCGGCAGTGCGCCGCGCTCGGCCAAGAACTTGCAGATCGCCAGCGCACCGTGGGCGTAGGTCTGCACGGTGCCGTCGCTGGCACCACGCAGCGTATCGATCCAGCGGCCCAGGTCGCTCACGCCAAGCTGCGCCACCTCGCGCTTCTCCTCCGACGCCGCCCAGCGCGTGAACGCCTGCCAGCCATCGCAGTATGATACGATTGTAGCCTTGGCCAGCGGCTTGCGGCGGCGCTGCTGCGCTGCGGCCCACTCAGCCGCAGCCTGTTCCAGGGAAAGCGAGGGCGGTGTATTCATGTGGAAATTATACATGAGAAGATGACAGGATGACAAGATGACTGGTTTCGTCATCTTATCATCCTGTCATCTGGTCGTCTTGTCGCTTCACCACCGCCAAGGCATGGCTAGCCGGGCGAAGCATCTGCGTGCGGTAGGAGAGCCGGGCCAGTTTATCGTGGTGATGGCAGGATGTTGTTCGAGCGATCTATATGGGCAGATGCTTCGCGGCTACAGGGTGGTTGCCATCTTGTGGTCTTGTCGTCACACGTTCTGCTCGTCCTCCAGAAAGGCGCGCAGCATCCAGGCCATCTTCTCGTGCTCTTCCATCAGGCCAGTCAGAAAATCGCTGGTGCCCTGATCGTGCAACTCGTCGGCCGTTTGGTCGACAAAGCCGCGCAGATTGCGGATGACCTGCTCGTGATCGCTGACCAGGTTAGCGACCATCTGCATGGCGGCGGGGTTGACACCCGGCTCCTCCTTCAATGTGGCGAACTCGCCGAACTCCTCCATCGTACCGAAGGCCGGGTAGCCCATCGAGCGCGACCGCTCGGCGACCTCGTCGATCGAAAGCGCCAGCTGATCGTACTGCTTCTCCATCAGCTCGTGCAGCGAGTAGAAGTTGCGGCCAGTTACATTCCAATGATACTTGCGGGTCTTGATATACAATACATGCTGGTCGGATAGCACGCGGTTCAGAATGTCGGCGGACGCCGAGCGCTGCTTGTCTTCCAAACCGATGTTCAGACGGTCGTCCTTGTTTTGATTCTGCTTCTGGGCTGCCATTTCAACCTCCTGGTAAGTTACCTTCTAACCAACAGTTAGCAGAAAAGATGCCAGGGCAATCTGCATCGCAGCTTGCTGGCGGAGAAGTATTCTGTGAAATATCTACGCTATACTGGAATCGCGCTGGCGGTGCTGCTACTGGTCGCCGTTGGCGGCTTTGTGATCTGGGCAGAAACGCCGCTGGGGCCGCTGCCAGAGGCAACTGCCGCTATGCAGCCAAGTGGCACCGTCAACGTGACCAGCTCGCCGTGGATCGTGTTCGAGCCAGCGTCGCTGCCGACCACCGGCTTTATCTTCTACCCTGGCGCGCGCGTCGATGAGCGCTCCTACGCGCCGCCGCTGCGCGCCCTGGCCGAGCAGGGCTTTCTCGCCGTGATCGTGCCGATGCCGCTCAACCTGGCGATCTTCGACCCTAGCGGGGCCGAGCGCGTGATCGCGGCCTACCCGCAGATCACGCACTGGGCGATCGGCGGGCACTCGATGGGCGGCGCAATGGCGGCGACCTACGCCAACGACAACCTGGACGTAGTCAAAGGATTAGTATTATGGGCAGCCTACCCGCAGGAAAGTGATTCACTGGCGGCCCAGCAGGGCGTTCTCGGCACGGCGGTCTTTGGCACGAATGATGGCCTGGTCGACGAACTCGAGCGCCAGCAGGCGCTGGACTTTATGCCACCAGAAGCCGCCAGCCTCCTGATAGCAGGCGGCAACCACGCCCAATTCGGCTCCTACGGCGATCAGCCCAACGATGGCGTAGCCACGATTACACGCGCCGACCAGCAGGCCCAAACGGTCGCAGCGACGCTGGAACTGCTGCGCAACATCGCGGAAAGGTGACAGAACCTAGATCTACATCGTGGGCGTGGTTCTG
>JACMIM010000656.1 GCA_014381165.1 Roseiflexaceae bacterium | reverse complement strand
GCGCGCGGCGAGTTGCTCAAGCAGGAGTTGTTGCAAAGCCCGGTCGTGCGCGATTTTTCAATTTCGCTGTGGCACGATTTGAAGGGCTTTCTCAAGGAGCAAAGCAACCGCCCTGATTCCGCGCTTCAAGCGGCCATCCAACGCAGCGTGCGCCAGTTCGGCCTGCTGCTTCAAACCGACGAGCGGCTGGCCGAGAAAGTGCAGGGCTGGATCGAGCAAATCGTGGTCTACCTGAGCCGTGAGTATCGCGGCCAGTTCGTGCAATTGGTCTCCTACACCGTCGCACGTTGGGACATCGAATCAACGGTCGAGAAAATCGAGCTACAGGTGGGCCGCGATCTCCAGTTCATTCGCATCAATGGCACGATCGTCGGCGGGTTGGCCGGCCTAGGCATCTACGCGCTGTCACAACTCATACGCTGACCGTTCGGAACCCGCCCCAAGCCGCCTGATTTTCAATCCGTGCGATTAGGCGGGCGTCTCGGATTGGCGTCAGCCAAACGATGAAACTCCTTGACAGCGTTGTCGTTTCGCTGTATACCGTCAACGTCTGCCGGATAAATCCGGCCTTTGATATGTCTGAACGCATGAAGCGTGTGTACGCACGGCAACACGCTTCAGCGCGTTTTGCATACCAGCAGTGGGCTTCAACCCACGCGAAAGGAATCACCATGCACATCGATGTCTACTCGGATATTGCCTGCCCGTGGTGTTATATCGGCGAGCGTCGGCTGGAAGCGGCCATGCGTCAGCGGCCCGACGTGGAAATCGTGCGCCATTGGCGGCCCTTTCAGTTACAGCCTGGCCTGCCTATGGTCGGGATTCCGTGGCGTGAGTTCGCGCCACGCAAATTTGGCAGTGCCGAGCGGGCAGCCCAGATGTTCGGCCAGGTGGCCAGCGCGGGTGCGCCCGATGGCATCGATTTTCGCTTTGACCAGGTGGCCACTGCCGCCAACACACGCGATGCGCATCGCCTGATTCTGTTGGCCGCCGAGCATGGCCGTGAGTGGCCGATGGCCGAGGTTCTGTTCAAAGCCTACTTTACCGATGGGTGCGATTTGAACGATCTGGAAACGTTGGTCGAGCTGGCGTCTTTGGCGGGCCTGGCCGAAGCAGATACGCGCCAGATGCTCGCTAGTGGCAGCTATGCCAGCGACGTGGACGGCAGCCAGCAGACCGCCGCGCAACTGGGCATCAGCGGCGTGCCGTTCTTCGTGATCGACGAGCGCTACGGCTTGTCCGGTGCGCAGCCGGTCGAGGTGTTTCTTCAGGCGATCGACCAGGTTTCAGCCGAGCAGTAATATGAAGGCAGCCATGCAGCTTTCCCGCATTCAATCCGTTGGCGAGTTCGTGGCAAAGGCCGGGCCGTTCCTGCTCGCGCACGAGGCCGAGCATGGGCTGATGTTAAGCTTGTGTATGGTGCTGGAGCAAGGCTCGCCACTTTACACCGAGCCGCCCTACTTCGCCGTGGTCGAGCAACATGGCTTGGTCGTGTTGGCCGCGCTGATGACGCCGCCGCGTAATCTGCTGATCTCGCGCTGCGATGAGCAAGCTGCGCTTGCCAGTCTTGCCGCCGACGTAGCTAGCTTTGCCCCGCCGGGTGTGACCGGCCCGGTGCAATCGAGCGCGCTACTGGCCCACCTGCTCCAGCTGCCTGATCAGCCGGCGAGCAAAGCCATGTCGATGCGGCTGTACCGACTCGATCAGGTGGCTCCAATCGGCCCGGTGTCCGGCGCGATGCGCAGAGCCGAGGAGCGCGATCTGCACTTCTTGGTCAACTGGTTCCCCGCATTTCAGGCCGAGGCTCTGGAAACGCACGATTCGGCACGAAGTGAGGCACAGGTGCGCTCATTTCTCGGCAATCCCTCGCGTGGCCTCATGCTGTGGGTGGACAAGGATCGTCCAGTGTCCATGACCGGCTACAGCCACTCGACGCCGACCAGCAGCCGGGTTGTAGCTGTCTACACCCCGCCAGAACATCGCAGGCGCGGCTACGCCTCGGCGCTCGTGGCTGCGGTTTCGCAGCAGCAGATCGACGCTGGCTGTAGTTTTCTCACGCTATACACCGATCTTGCCAACCCAACCTCGAACCATATCTACCAGCAGATCGGTTTTCGCCCGGTGGCCGATGCCGACGAATGGTGCATTGGCGCTTGATTTGTGCAATCTGCTATGCTACCGTGTGTAAAGCAATCGTAGAATGATACCGAAAGGACTGCGGCAATGATGCGTAGGGCTGTGCTTCTTGTGGCGCTTGGGGCGGCACTGGTTGGCTGCACGGTGGTGCCAAATCAGGGTACCGGGGTCGATAACGGTAATCACCCCGACAAGCGAGTTTCCAGCGAGATATTCGAGGGCATCGCGAATCCGGTCGACCTTGAGTTCATCGATCAAATGATGCTTCTCAGCGCGCAAGCCCGCGCGATCGCCGGCGAGGGGTTGAGCCGCAGTGGCACATCAGAGCTTCGCACCCAGGCCGCCACTGTGTACGAAACCCAGGGCGTGGCGCTACGCCAGCTTGAGGCCTGGCGCGCCGAGTGGTTCGCCGATGCTCCAGCGGCTGCCATGGCCCCGATAGAGATCAGCCAGTTGATTCCCGCAGATGAAGTTCGCTCCTTCGACCAGCGCTTTGTCGATGCGCTGATCGCGCAGAAAGAGCAGATGCTTCAGCTTGCCACCGATGCCAATGGCAAGGTCGAGCACGTTCAACTCGATACGTTGGTAAAGAGCACGCTTATCTATCAGCCCAACGATATCGCCCGGCTCAAGACATACCAGCAAAAGCTCCTGGAGACGACGTTATAGCCCGCTGTAACGCTCAAAACCTCAGCGCAGCGCGTCCTGATCGGGGCGCGCTGCGATCGTTGCCAGCCGCAGGCCCGTGGCCACAAACCAAAGCATAATGGCTAACAGAAACAGATAGAACGCCGCGCCCTTGAGTGCAAACGCTGGGGCAGCCAACAGCAGCGTTGCCAGTGTGTAGCCCGCGTGGCCGCGCCAGCGCGCATCGCCGCGAAAGCGCTGGGCCAAAAACAGCATCGCTGGAAACAGCGTCAGCCCCAGCAATACAAACGCGAGATCATGCACACTGCCCTGCCAGGTGCGCGGCGTTGGCAGAAAGGTTGGGTCGGCCTTGAAGCCCAGCAGCGCCAGCGCGACGCCCGCAACGCCCAGCAGCAGCGGCCCAAGCACCGCCCCGCGCCGCACGCCGCGCTGAAGCCCCCAGGCAAACAGCGGCAACAGTGCGCCCCCGCCAACAAACGCCGCCACCATCCATATTCCCTGCGGCCCCAGTGCCAAGCCGCTCGGCCAGTCTACCGTGGGTGCATCGATCGGGTGCCAGCGCAGCGAGCGTAGAAACTCATACTCCACAACCGTCAGCGCCGCGATCGTGCCGCCCAGCCAGAGTGGTCCCACGACCCCCGCCAGCGCGGCCAGCCGAATATACTGCCGTTCATCAATCATACGTTCCTTGTGCCTTGCGTCTTATGCTGTGCTTACCGGCGCAATTCGCTTGGCACCTGCTCAAGCCAGCCGATCTCGATCACGCCCCATAGGCCGATCAAGATCGCTTCGGCGGCATCGTGGCGCAACGAAGTGGGCCGCCGCGCCGCCGACCATGCGATTACGCGGCGGGCGAGTTCGTCGGCGGTCTGCTTGGCCTGCGCGCCGCTGCGCTGCTCGCGGTCGTACAGCAGCGCTTGCCGCCAGGTTTCCGCGCCGATCTGCAGCAGCCTGATCCCGCGCCGGTTCGCCTCGCGCTCCCAGGGCACCAACAGCTCGCCACCGCCCTCGACCACCAGATACGCTAGATCGCCAGCCTCGCGCAGAATCGACGGCACCCCTGCGCGCAGCCGGCCGAGCGCGCCAAAGTTATGCGAACGGTACACACGCAGCCGCCCATCATCGCCATACAGCGCCAGTCCAGCGCGCAGACCAAGGTCGATTGCGAGCAGTGTAGCCATGATTTGTTGCGTGGTGCGTATTTCAACCTACGCACCACGCAACAGCTCCTATTTCAAATCCAGCAAGTCGATCTTGAACACCAGCGTCGCGTTGGGCGGAATCACGCCGCCCGCGCCGCGCGCGCCATAGCCAAGATCGGCTGGGACGCGCAGCTGGCGCTTGCCACCGATCTTCATGCCGATCACGCCCTCGTCCCAGCCCTTGATCACGCGCCCGCCGCCAAGCGGAAAGCTAAACGGCTCGCCACGTGTGAGCGAGCTGTCAAAGCTAGTGCCGTCGGTCAGCCAGCCGGTGTAGTGAACGACCG
>JACMIM010000655.1 GCA_014381165.1 Roseiflexaceae bacterium | reverse complement strand
ATCGTCCCAGTGACGGTCACGATCGCCAGCAGCGCCACCACAGCAGGAATTTCATACGAGACAACCTGGGCCACCGCGCGCATTGCGCCGAGCAGCGCGAACTTATTGTTCGAAGCCCAGCCCGCCATCATCAAGCCCACCGTCGAGGCCGAGGAGATCGCGACCACATAGAACAGACCGGCTGGTAGCTCGATCGGCGCGAGGCCACGGCCCCACGGCACCACGGCAAAAATCATCATCACCGGGGCTAGCACTACTACTGGGGCCAGCAGGTGAACCCAGCGGTCGGCGGCGCGCGGCACGATATCCTCTTTGGTGAACATCTTCACGCCGTCGGCAATCGACTGGAGCAGGCCAGCCGGCCCGACCCGGTTTGGCCCCAGCCGATCTTGCATGCGCGCCACGACCCGCCGCTCGAACCAGACCATCAGCATGAAAATCGCCGACGATGTAAGCAGGATGATTGAGATCACGGCGACGTATGCAATTAGTAACGCCAGCCAGTCCAGCCCGTTGATGCCGAGATTGGCGAAGATTGTGCGGACAATATCGATCATGGGTTATGTTCCATTGTTGGACGAAGCATGTGCCAGCATAGATTGAGATTGACACCGTCATCGGGTTGTAGGCGCGAGGCAGGTGCCAGTTCGTTGTAGTGCGAAGCATTTGCCACCATAGATTGAGATTAACCTGATCTAGCAACGATTTCTCTAGATCGTATCCGTGCTGGTCTAGCGGGCACATGCTTCGCACCTACAACGAACCTTCGCACCTACAACGAACCTTCGCACCTACAACGATACAACGAACCACGATCTACGTGGTGGTTCGCAGTTCCAATGGCGCGGTCTCAGGATTGGTTGGCACCTTACCCAGCATTTGCGGGGCGATGCCAAGCTCGCCGGGGCGGCGCTTGATATTGGCTTGAAGCTTCTTGAGCGCGCCGTCCTTGACCTCGCCCCAGAACGTCGGCGCGAGCTTTTCGTAGAACGAGATCGGCCGGTTCAGGTCGGTCTTGTCGACCGTCAGGCCGGAGTGATAATCGGTGGACAGCTCGAACTCCTGATCCATTTTGATCGCATCGAACGGGCAGACCTCGGCGCACAGGCCGCAGGACATGCACGCATCGTACTCGATAACAAATGCGCTGACCGCCGGAATCGCCTTGCCGGTCGCCGGATCCTTGGCCTGCGCCATGTGAATGACCTGCGGCGGGCAGATGCGCTGGCACTGAAAGCAGGAGGTACACAGCTCCTGGCCGCTGGCGTCGTCGTAAAGCAGGATGGGGAAATTGCGGTAGGCCTCGGCAAGCGGCAGACGCTCCTCGGGGTACTGCACCGTGAACACGCCGCTGGTCTTCTCGGGGCTGTCCAGCTTCTTGGTGAACGCATCGGCGAAGTGCTTGATCACCACGCCTAGCCCCGTGCCAAGGCCCTGCCCGGCTCGCAGCTTGGTGGCCCCGCGCTCGACCGTGTATGTTTTTCCGCGATTCTCAGTAGACATATTTTCCTCCGAACCGAGATCAGGGACTAGGGGCTGGGAACTGGGGGAGAACAAGCCGTAGCTTCCTCCGAACCGAGATCAGGGACTAGGGGCTGGGAATTGGGGGAGAGCAACCTCTAGCCCCTAGCTCCTAACCCCTAGCTCCCAACCCCTAGCCCCAGCCCCTACCGATCTACTTCGCCCATGACAATATCAATGCTGCCTAGAATCACCACCACATCGGCCACTGTATGGCCCCGGCACATATCGCCCAGCGGTGTAAGGTTGATAAACGAGGGCGCGCGCACCTTGTAGCGGTAGGGCGTGTCGCTACCATCGCTGACCAAGTAGAAGCCCAGTTCGCCCTTGGGCGATTCGACGCGACCGTAGGCGTCGCCGGGTGGCGGGCGCAGCGATTTCTGTTTGTTCATCGAGGCCATGGCTGGGTTGATATGGCCGCCAGTCGTTTCGGGTAGGCGCTCGATCACCTGCTGGAGAATCCTGTAGCTTTCGCGCATCTCGGCCAGGCGCACCAGAAAGCGGTCGTACACATCGCCGACCGCGCCAACCGGGATGTCGAAATCCAGCTCCGGGTAGACGCTGTATCCATCAGCGCGGCGCAGATCGTAGGCGATGCCAGAGGCGCGCAGCATCGGCCCGGTCACGCTGTAGGAAGCCGCAACTTCCTTCGGCAGAATGCCCACGTCGACCGAGCGGCCCAGTAAGATTTCGTTCTGCTTGAGCAGCCGCTCGAACTCGTCAAAAAACGTTGGCAGGCCCTGCATCAGGCCCTGGAGCTGCGGCAGGAACTCCGGCGGCAGGTCGCGCCAGATTCCGCCAAAGCGGAAGTAATTGCACATCATGCGTGCGCCGGAGGCCATCTCGAACAGGTCGAGAATCTTTTCGCGCTCGCGCATACCAAAGGCAAGTGGCGTCTGCCACGCGCCCATGTCGTTGAGCATGAAGCCGATCGCGGCGGCGTGGTTCAGGATGCGGGTTAGCTCGGCCATCAGCACGCGGATGTAATTGGCCCGCTGTGGCACCTCGATACCGGCCAGCTTTTCGACCGCCAGCGCATAGCCGAAATTGTTGGCCATCGAGTTGAAGTAGTCCAGCCGGTCGGTGAATGGCATGATCTGAATGTAGGTCGAGACCTCGGCGATCTGCTCGTGATTGCGGTGCAGGTAGCCAAAGACCGGCTTCAAGTCGATCACAGTTTCGCCATCGATCGTGGCGATCAGCCGAAACACGCCGTGAGTCGAGGGGTGCTGTGGGCCGATGTTCAGTTGCAGTTCTTGCGTTTTCAGCACAGGCAGCCGCCTCTCTACTCGCCCTCGCCGATATACTTATCGCCCTGCTTCGGGAAGTCCTTGCGCATAGGAAAGCCCTCGAATTCGTCCCACATGTAGATGCGGCGCAGGTTCTGGTGGCCCTGGAAGATCACGCCATACAGATCATAGGCCTCGCGCTCCTGGAAATCGGCCCCCGGCCAGGTCGGCGCGAGCGAGGGCAGCGTGGGTGCCTCGCGCGGCACGCGGGTTTTGACCGTCAGCACGCCGCCATCGACACGCGCAAAATGGTAGACCAGCTCGATCACGTTATCGCGCAGGTAGTCGACCGCCGTTAGATTGGTCAACAGCGTGTAGCTGTGCGTATCGCGCAGGTAGCGGGCCACATCGGCGATACAGTGCGGATGGATCAGTGCGTCCTGGGTCGATAGTAGATCGACTGGGGCTTGCGCGCCCTTTTTGCGTGGCTCGGCGGGGGCGCTCAACTGCGGCGGGAGGTATGCGGCCAGCACGCCGGGCAGATCGCGGGCCAATGCAGCTTTGAGATCGTCGGTGCTCCAGCTAGCCACGCGGCACCTCGGCATCGTTGCGGCGCTTCAAGTCGTTTGCGGCGATCTCGGGGGCGATACCAGCGGCCTGGGTGGGCGATTCTAGCATCACACTCTCGTCCATAATTGGAAAGCGGCGCAGTTCTTGTGGGTGCTCGATAAGTCCAGTGCGGGCCGCGCCCTGATTTGGCCCCTTGAGCGGGCTGAGCAGCGGCAGGCCGCCGACCGGGTCGATCAGCTGCCCGTCTATCTCCAGGCCCTGTGCGCCGAACGTCGGTACCGCGTAGTCGTGGGCTTCAGCTTTACCGTACCAGCGCATGCGCCCAAGCTTTTGCGCATCGATCTGGGCTTGAAGCGTCATCAGTGCGTGCAGCAGCGCCTCCGGTCGCGGCGGGCAGCCAGGGATATACACATCGACCGGAACGAGCAGGTCGATTCCGCGCAGAACATTGTAGCCATCACGAAACGGCCCGCCCGAGGTGGCGCAATTGCCCATCGAAATGACATAACGCGGCTCTGGCATCTGGTTGTACAGCCGCACCACCTGGGGGGCCATCTTCTTCGTGACCGTGCCAGCCACAATCATCAGATCGGCCTGACGCGGCGAGGCTCGGAACATCTCGGCTCCAAAGCGCGCCAGATCGTAGCGTGACAGCCCAGTCGCCATCATCTCGATTGCGCAGCAGGCCAGCCCAAACGCCATTGGCCAGATCGACGACCTCCGACCCCAGTTGTAGAAACGGTTGACAGTCGAAAGCAGGATACCCTGTTTTTCGAGTTCAAGTTGATCAACGTCTAGTGGTGTCATATCACTCTCAGAGAACAAAGAACCGAGAACAAAGAACAGCGTATTTCCGGCGCTGCAGCGCCGGGCTATTGGGTGCTGTGTTCTTTGTTCTGCGGTTCTTTGTTCTACGGTTCTGCGGTTCTCGCCTACTGCCACTCCAGCGCGCCCTTCTTCCAGGCGTACATCAGGCCAAAGCCAAGAATCGCCAGAAAGATCGCCATTTCGACCAGCGCGAACAGGCCTAGTTGTCCAAAGGCGACCGCCCAGGGGTATAGAAACACCACTTCGACATCGAAAATGACAAATGCCAGTGCAAACAGATAATACTGAATCTTGAACTGCACGCGAATATCGCCGAGCGCCTCCAACCCACACTCGTATGTATCGAGCTTGATCGGCGTCGGGCGGCTGGGGCGCAGAAAGCGTGCGGCAATCAGCGGCAGCAGCGGGAACGTTGCGGCTGCGACGAAGAACAGGCCGATGAATGCGTAGGTTGCTACCACAATCGCAGTCCTCAACTCATTGGGGGAATAGCCAGAGTATAGCACAGCGCGCATGAGGTGTAAAGCGTTCGAATTGGGCCGGATGTGGCGTAACCTTGTGCGCCGCCACCACGTCGGCGGGTTGGCAGCCACGCCAATAGCAGTTCAACGCGCTGAAGCACGTTGAACTGCTGCAACGCGCTTCAGCGCGTTTTGGGTAATAAGCCCGCTGAAACAAGCAGCCCAATACAGTATAATATCGGCCAGCGATAAGCAACATATAAATAATAATGATGACTACGGCAAGGAGCTACCACATGTCTGCACTTGAGGAGCTATTCCAGAGCGATCCACAGATCGCTGCGCTGATCGACCTGGAGGCCCGCCGCCAGCGCGACGGCCTGGAGTTGATCGCCAGCGAGAATTACACCAGCCGCGCCGTGATGGAGGCGCAGGGTTCGATCCTGACCAACAAGTACGCCGAGGGGCTTCCTGGCAAGCGTTACTACGGCGGCTGCGAGTATGTCGACGTGATCGAGCAGATCGCGATCGATCGGGCGCTCCAGCTGTTCGGCGCGCAGGCCGTCAATGTCCAGCCGCACTCGGGCGCGCAGGCCAATATCGCCGTGTTTACTGCGCTGCTCAAGCCGGGCGACACTATTCTGGGCATGCGGCTCGATCAGGGCGGCCACCTGACCCATGGCTCGCCGGTCAATTTCAGCGGCAAGTTCTACAATGTGGCCTTTTACGGTGTGGACGAGACCGGCCATATCAATTACGACGAACTGGCCAAGAAGGCCCGCGAGGTGCAGCCCAAGCTGATTACTTCGGGGGCTAGCGCCTACCCGCGTATCATCGATTTCAAGCGCATGCGCGAGATTGCGGATGATGTGGGCGCGTTGCTGATGGCCGACATCGCCCACATCGCTGGTCTGGTCGCCGCTGGGGAGCACCCTTCGCCGGTCGGCCACGCCCAGATCGTCACTTCGACCACGCACAAGACGCTGCGCGGCCCGCGTGGCGGCATTATTATGTGCGATGGCTCGTATGCCAAGGCGTTGAAGTCCTCGGTGTTTCCCGGCACCCAGGGCGGACCGCTGGAGCATGTGATCGCTGCCAAGGCTGTGGCCTTTGGCGAGGCGTTGCGCCCTGAATTCAAGATCTACGCCGCCCAAATTCGCGCCAATGCCAAGGCCCTGGCTGAGAAATTGACCCAGCACGGCCTTGCGCTGATCAGCGGCGGCACCGACAACCATCTGATGCTGGCCGACCTCACGCCGCTTGGTATCACCGGTGTACAAGCCCAGAACGCGCTCGATCACGCTGGCATCACGACGAATAAGAACGCTATTCCCAACGACCCGCAGCCGCCGATGAAGACCAGCGGCCTGCGTATCGGCACGCCCGCCGTCACCACCCGCGGCATGCGCGAGGCCGAGATGGTGCGGATTGGCGACTGGATCGCCGACGTACTGAACGATATCACCGACACCGAGCGCCAAGTGCGTATCGCCGCCGAGGTGCGCGAGATGACCGAGGCATTTCCAGTGCCAGGCATGGAGACATACGCCGAGGCGGTGCGGTAGGGCAACGCCCGCACCGGTGCGCCTGCGCCGGGCGTGCCCGTGTATGCCCGTGTGTAGGGGCGAGGGTGCGCCCGCGCCGGGCGTGCCCGTGTGTAGGGGCGAAGCATTTGCCCGTGTAGATCGAACCTAAACCGATCTAGAAAACCTGTTGCATAGAGCGGGTTGGACTCGATTAATGCTGGCAAATGCTTCGCCCTTACACCCCATCCGGCGCGTCCACGCCCCCACACCCCGCACGCCCGCATCTGGCGCGTCCACGCCCGCATCCGGCGGGGCGT
>JACMIM010000654.1 GCA_014381165.1 Roseiflexaceae bacterium | reverse complement strand
GAGGCTTTTCTATGATTGTTGTGCTTGCTGGCGGCGTGGGAGCCGCGCGTTTTCTTGAGGGCGTTGTGCAGGTGGTGCCACCTGAGCAGGTAGCCGCCGTTGTGAACACCGGCGACGACATGCAGCTCATGGGACTGCATATCTCACCTGATGTCGATATTGTGACCTGCACGCTGGCCGGCGTGATCGACCAAGCCCAAGGCTGGGGTATCGCTGGCGACACCGACCAGTTCATGCAGTGGATGGGCGTGCTGGGCGGCCCAACCTGGTTCAAGCTTGGCGATCGCGATCTGGCGTTGCATGTACGCCGCAGCGACCTACTGCGCCAGGGGCATACGCTCAGCCAAGTGGCCGAACAGTTTCGGCTGGCGCTCGGCTGCCCAGTGCGCGTGCTGCCGATGAGCGACGACCGGGTCGAAACGCATATCGTCACCGCCCAGGGTGTGATGCACTTCGAGGAGTATTTTGTGCGCCATCGCACCCAGATCGAGGTGCTGGGTGTGGAGTTTCACGGCGCTGATTTGGCGCGGCCTGCGCCTGGTGTGCTGGAGGCCATCCGCGAGGCCGATGCGGTGCTGATCGCGCCAAGCAACCCGATCGTCAGTGTCGGCACGATTTTGGCAGTGCCGGGAATACGCGCCGCACTGGCTGCGACCGCCGCGCCAGTGGTGGCGGTTAGCCCGATTGTCGGCGGAGCGGCGATCAAGGGGCCTGCGGTGCCATTGATGCGCGCCCACGGCCTGGAAGCATCGGCGCTTGGTGTGGCCAGCTACTACCGCGACCTGATCGACGCGCTGGTGATCGACAATGCCGACGCCGAGTTGGCAGCACCGATCCGCGCGCTCGGCATCGACGTACATGTCACCGATACGATCATGCGCGATCCTGCGGCCAAGCGACACCTGGCCGCTGTCACCCTGCACGCTGCCAATCTCGGCCAGAATGCTGAATTCTGAAGGCACATGATTCACGCGCTCGTCCCAATCAAGCCGCTGGCCGAAGCAAAGACGCGCTTGGCAACCCTGCTCACACCGCAGCAGCGCAGGGCGCTGGCGCTGGCGATGTTCGAGGACGTACTGGCGGCGCTCGTCGCCACGCCCGAGGTGGCGGCGGTCTCCGTGATCGGCGGCGACGCCCTGACCCGCCAACAAGCTGAATTCTACGGGGCGCGGGCCGTCGCCGACCCACGCGCGCTCAACCAGGCGCTCACACAGGCAGCGGCGCAAACATGGGCCAGGGGCCAACGCCCCTTGATTGTGTTCGCCGACCTCCCGCTGGCCACGCCCGCCGAATTGGGCGAACTGACAGCCCATAACGCGGTGGCGGATATCGTACTGGCGGGCGCACCCGATGGCGGCACCAATGCCATGCTGTGCGCGCCGACCATGCCGCTGCTGTTTGGCAGCGGCAGCCTGGCCCACCACCTGCGCGCCGCCGAACAGCGTGGCCTGCGGGCGAAGGTGCTCGACCTACCCGGCCTGGCCCGCGACATCGACCGGCCCGAGGATATCTGGTGGCTGGCCGAACACGGCGTGGCGACCCGAGCGGGGCGGCTGGCGCAGAGTCTAATCGAACGACAAGAGGAGACCCTTCAATGACCATGATTGGCTATGCGGCTGCGCTGGAGCAGTTTCACCCGACCGAGCTGCTGCGCTTCTCGCAGCTGGCCGAAGAGCACGGCTTCGGCGGCGTGATGGCGGCAGATCACTTCCAGCCCTGGGTGCCGGCGCAGGGCCACAACGCCTTTGTCTGGGCGTGGATGGCCTCGCTGGGCGAGCGCACCAAGACCATGACGTTTGGCCCCGGCGTGACCTGTCCCTCGTTTCGCTATCACCCGGCGGTAGTGGCGCAGGCCGCCGCCACGCTGGGCGCGATGTACCCTGGCCGCTTCTGGCTGGGCCTTGGCTCGGGCGAGGCGCTGAATGAGCATGTTGTCGGCGGGGTCTGGCCGGAGGCCCACATTCGCCTGAAGATGATGCAGGAGGCGATCGAGATTATCAAAAAGCTGTTGTCAGGCCAGGTCGCTCGCCATGACGACGGCACCTATTTCACCATGGACCGCGTGAAAATGTGGACGCTGCCTGAGCAGGCGGTGCCAATCATCGTGGCGACCGCTGGGCCAGTAACCGCCAAGTGGACTGGACAGCACTGTGATGGTATCATCACACCCGGCGCGAGCCTCGAGAAGCTGAAGATGCTGCTGGATAAGTTCGACGAGGGCGCCCGCGCTGCTGGCAAAGACCCGGCGACCATGCCGAAGCTGCTCCAGCTGCACATGTCCTGGGCTGAAACGCAGGAAGAGGCCATGCAGAGCGCCTTGGTCGAGTGGCCAAACGGCGGCATGCCCTTTCCCAAGCAGGACATCCGCAGCCCCGAGGACTTCGCCGAGATCGCCAAGCTGGTGCGGCCCGAGAACTTCAAGAATCGCATGTTGATCAGCCCCGACTGGGATGAGCACCGCGCGTACATTCAGCAGTTCGTCGATCTGGGCTTCAGCGAGATTCATGTCCACAATGTCGGGCGCAACCAGGAGCAGTTCATTAAAGAGTTCAGTCGGCATGTTATCGAGAGGTTGGAGACGAGGGGCTAGGAACGAGGGGCTGGGAACGAGGAACGAGGGGCTGGAGGCTAGGGGCTGGGGAAGCCGGGCCGTGTTGTGCGAAGTAGCAGCTGTGGCGCTCTTTACACCCCAACCCCCAGCTCCCAGCCCCCAACCCCCAACCCCTCGTCCCATCACTAAATGGAGCACCAATGACCCACACATTAGAGCCAATTCCGGTCACTCACCACGATCTACTCAACGCCGCCAACATTATGTCGCTTGCCACCGTACTAAAGAATGGCACACCGCAGGTCACGCCGGTCTGGTTCAGCTTCGAAGACGGCTTTATTTGCTTCAACACGGCGGTCGGTCGGCTCAAGGATCGGGCAATCAGGGCCAACCCGTATGTGGCCATCACGATCGTCGACCCACAGAATATGTACCGCTACATCGCCGTGCGTGGCCCAGTCGAGATCATCGACGACCGGGCGATAGGCCGCCAGCACATCAACGAACTGAGCGCCAAGTACACCGGCGACGAGATTTACAGCGGCCCCGCCGACGAGCCGCGCGTCAAGTTTCGCCTCGCACCCGAGTTCGTGCAAGTCTGGTAGCCTGCGCCCCAATGAACCACGAAGACGCGAAGGGGTCGTGGTTGCGCAGGCCGCCGGCGGGCTGAAGCCCTCGGCTATGTTTACGAAGCCCGCCTGCGCGGGCTGAACTATCGTGTTCAGCCCGCGCAGGCGGGCTTCGTCGTGCCAGCCAGCGGCTTCAGCCGCGCAGGCGAAATCAGTTAATCATCTTTGAGGTCGGGCGGGTACAGAAAGTAATTGGCGGCGGAAGCGGCTTGGCCACCCTCGTGAACCGCCGTGCTGATCTGGTGGGAATGCAGGCGAGTCACATCTCCCGCCGCGTAGATACCAGGCAAACTGGTCTTCTGCTCGCTGTCGACGATGATATAGCCCTGAGCGTTACACAACACATCGAGCTGGCGGGCCAGGTCACTTTGCGGTGTCGAACCCTGGAAGCTAAATAATTTGTCGACCTCGATGCGCTCGCCGCCTTTAGTCAGGATTGCCGAAAGGTAGCCGTCCTCGCCAATCACCGTAGCAATTTTATCGACAATCACCCGGATATCGTGGCGCTCCAGTCGGCGCAGGAATGCCGCCGAGATGGTCGGCTCAAAGCTGTCGGTCAGTAGCGTGATCTGGTTGGCGAAGCGCTGGAGTTGCAGCGCCACGCTGGCCGCGTCGTCACTTGCGCCCGCGACGACCACCTGGCAGTCGCGGCAACCATAGCCATCGCAGGTGATACACCAAAACACGCTCCGCCCGATATACTCCTGCCAGCCCTCGAAATGTGGATAGTGATCGACCACGCCAGTGGCCACAATCACCGAGCGCGCCCGCCACGCCCCAGCCTGGCCTTCGGCCACGAACCACTCGCCCTCGCGGCGGAGCGTGTCGATCGAGTGTTCGAGCACAGTCACCTGATCATACTCGGCCAATTGCGCCCGGCCACGCTCACGCAGCTCGCGCGCGGGGATCCCGCCAGGGAAGCCCAGGTAATTATGGTTGACCTGATGCCAAGTCGAGCGCCCGCGCCCTGTGTCGAACAAGGCCGTCGTGCGGTCGTAGCGCGCCAGGTACAACGCCGCTGAAAGGCCAGCTGGCCCACCGCCCACCACGATCACCTCAAAGTCCACTGTCATACGGTGTCTCTATCTAGGGCGCTGTCTGGCGCTAGCGCTGCATGTAGGTATCAACACACGAGAGGATCTTGTCAAGCTCAAATGGCTTGGCGATCACCTCGGTCGCGCCTTTATCGAGAAACTCGTCCAGCCGCGTGGCCGCGCTCATCAGCACGATCGGAAGCTCGGTGAAACCGCGCTGACGCAGCTTCTCCAGCAATTCCTCGCCTGTCATCACTGGCATAGTATTGTCGAGCAGCACCAACCCAGGCTGGTGCGCCTCGATTGCCAACAGTGCGCTCGCGCCATCGTGAAAGACGCCGACGCTGAAGCCCTCTTCGTGAAGCAAGTCGGCAATTACGGTGGCAATTGCGGTCTCGTCATCTGCAACAATGATATCGAATGGTTGCGCTGTCTCCAGGTATTGCTGCGCCATTGCAGGCTGGTATTGTGGCGAGTTGTTGCATGGTAGCAGTATATCTATCATATGTCATTCCAAGTTTTCATATCCAGGCGTATCATCTACAAACACGCATCCGCTGCTGTCCAGCAGCTTGTGGTGCGCTTCTGAATGCGTTAAGGCTCTCTCGTGCAAGAGCTATGCCGCTATCTGCGTGCGACTTCTTCCGACGCTGAAGCCGCCACCACAGCCACCGGATGAATCCGGCGTCTGCTACGTCAAAGCGCGCTGAAGCGCGTTCACCGCGTCCAACGCGCTTCAGCGCGTTTTGGCTAGCAGCAGCGGGTTTCAACCCGACTGCGACCGGCTTTGCCACCCTGCCAAGTTAAACCTCTTAATCTGCTCTTGGTCGCGGCCTAATACATTTGGTTCATGAATTTAACACAATCCTGGTTAAATAGAAGGTGTTGATGCCAAAGCCCCACGTTTGGGCAAAGGGAGCCACGATGGCAGTACGCACCCAATCGGCTCCGCGCTTCTCGCCCATGATTGCCCGCGAGTGGCTGACCTTCTGGCTGTTCCTCGGCCCAAATCTCTTGCTTTTTGCTATCTTCACCTATTGGCCGCTGCTGTATAACGCCTACCTCAGCTTTGTCGAATGGGATTTCATCCGGCCTGAGCGACGCTGGGTCGGCCTAGATAACTATGCCACGGTGCTGGCCGACGATCAGTTCCAGACGATTCTGCGCAACTCATTCGTCTTCACAGCTGGCTGCGTGGCGCTGACGCTGACGCTTGGCTTGGCGATGGCGCTGCTGCTCAACCAGCGGCTGCGCGGGCGTAACGCCGCGCGCGCAGTGCTCTTCTCGCCCACGATTCTTTCCGGCGCTGCCGTTGGAATCGTTTGGATTTACATTTTCGACCCACGCTATGGCCTGCTGGCCGAGCTGCTAGGCCTGGTGGGCGTGCGCTCGCCAAACTGGCTTGGCGACCCCGACTGGGCCATGCTCGCGCTGATCATTGTGTATGTCTGGAAGAACCTGGGCTACGCGGTGGTGATCTACCTGGCCGGCTTGCAGGCGATCGACCGGGCGCTGTATGAGGCGGCGACCGTCGATGGCGCAGGGGCTGGCGCACGCTTTCAGCATATTACGCTGCCTGGCCTCGCGCCGGTGCTGTTCTTTTTAAGCGTGACCAGCATCCTCAGCTGTTTTCAAGCCTTTGATCTCATCCAGGTCATGACCCAGGGCGGCCCGATCAACGCGACCAACACGCTGGTCTACAACCTGTACGAGCTTGGTTTCATCCGCTTCAGCGCCGGCCAGGCCGGCGTCGTGGCCATGGTGCTATTCACGATTATGCTGGCGCTCACGCTACTGCAAGTGCGCCTGGTCGAACGAAGGACACAGGCAGACTAAATGGCACTTGACCGTATTGCGCTTGCGCCCGCTGCCAGCGCCGCCGAGCCAGTGTATCGCCGCAGCCGCACGCTGCGCATCGCGGGCTACGCGGCCTGCGTGCTGGCCGTGCTGTTGGTGGGCACGCCAGTCTACTGGACGGTGATCGCCGCGTTCAAAACCACGCGCGAAATCTATGCGCCGGATCCCAGTTGGTTCCCGCGCCAACCCACCATTCAAAATTTCATCGATGCCTGGACAGCCGCACCATTTGGCCGCTACTACCTGAACAGCATCATCACCACGCTGATCGGCAGTGGGCTCGAAGTCTGGTTCGCGCTGTCCTCGGCCTATGCACTGGCCTTTGTGCGCTTTCCGCGGCGCGACTTGATCTTTTTGCTGCTGCTGGCGGCGCTGATGGTTCCCGAAGAGATTACGATTATTCCAAACTACCTGACGATAGCCCGGCTACGCTGGATCGATACCTATCAGGGCATTATCGTGCCGGGCGCATCGATCGCCTTCGGCACGTTTCTACTGCGTCAGTACTTTCTGACGCTGCCGCAGGAAGTCATCGACGCCGCCAAAGTCGACGGCGCGGGGCACCTGCGCACCATGTTGAGCGTGGTCGCGCCGCTCGCCATGCCGGCAGTGGCGACCATGGCGCTGCTTTCGATAGTGGCGAAATGGAACGAATTCCTCTGGCCGCTGATCGTCACCAGCACGCGCGAGATGCGCACGCTGCCGATCGGCGTCTCCTGGCTGCTCGACCAGGAGGGCACCACCAACTGGGGCGTGGTGATGGCTGGGACGCTGTTCGTGGTCATTCCAATGGTGCTGATTTTCCTGTGGGCGCAGCGCTTTGTGGTCGATGGGATCGCGACTGGCGCGGTTAAGGGGTGACCAGGTGACCAGGTGACCAGGTGACCAGGTGATGGGGACAAACTGTAGAAGCGAAGCATTTGCCCCAATAGATCGCCACAGCATTAGATCGCAGCCAGCGCAGTTGTCGATCAGCTTGAATTTCTCGCGCGGGCAAATGCTTCGCCCGGCCACAAGGGGACAAGGGGACAAGGGGACAAGGTGAGAGGGCGCAGCATCCGTCGTCTTTCGTGTTCCGTGTTTCGTGTTTCGTGTTCGCAACACGCAATACGTAATACGTATCACATAAATGCTCCAAGTGAAAGGGTTTCTTCGTGAACAAGCAGATGACTCGGCGCACGTTCCTACGGGGCGTGTTTGGCGGCGCTGGCGCGATGGCGCTAGCGGCCTGTGGAACGACCG
>JACMIM010000078.1 GCA_014381165.1 Roseiflexaceae bacterium | reverse complement strand
GGCAGTATATCGCCTTCGACAAGCCCAAAGGAAACAACCGCGCCCATGATTATTTTATACAATCCGGTCAGCAACGCGCTACGCAAACCGGTGCTGCCCATGTCGCTGCTGGCGCTCGGCGCATTGCTCGAAGGCCACCACGAGTATTGCATTATCGACGGAAACCTGGAGCGCGACGCGCTGGCCGCGATCGAGCGGGCAGTGCGCGACCATGGTGCGCGTATGCTTGGCGTGACCGTTATGCCGGGGCCGCAGCTGCACGAGGCAGTGCCGCTGTGTCGCGAACTCAAGGCGCGTCATCCAGATTTGACGATCGTTTGGGGCGGCTATTTTCCAACGCAGCACTACGAGGCATGTTTGAAGGCATCGTATGTCGATTATGTGGTGCGCGGGCACGGCGAGGTGGTGTTCAAAGCCCTGATCGACGCGCTCGCGTCGGGCGGCGACGTGGCGGCGATTCCCGGTGTCGCGTATCGGCGCATGGGCAGCACGCCGCCGCCGGTGGTGACGGCCGGCGTAATCCCGCTTCAGCAGTCGCCAGTAGTCTCGAACCCGCTCGCAGCCATTCCGCGCCCCGACGATCTGCCGGACTTTCCGTACCAGCGGGTCGATGTTGCGCGGTATATCCGCCCAACGTTCATGGGCCAGCGCACCTTGCCGCACCATTCGAGCTATGGCTGCCCGTTCTTCTGCAACTTCTGCGCGGTGGTCAACATGGTCAATGGCCGCTGGATCGCGCAATCGGCTGAACGCACCGCCGCGACGACACGCTATTTGGCAAATACGTTTGGCGTGGATGCGGTCGAATTCTATGATAATAACTTCTTTGTGCATGAGGCGCGCACGCTGGAGTTTTCCGAGCGGATTATGGATCTCAAGATCGGCTGGTGGGGCGAGGCACGCATCGACACCATGCTGAAATACCGCGACACAACCTGGCAGAAGATGCGCGAAAGCGGCCTGCGCATGGTCTTTCTGGGCGCTGAATCCGGCTCGGACGCCACGCTCCAGCGCATGAACAAGGGCGGCAGCGCCTCGGTCGCCAAAACGATCGAGATCGCGCAGAAAATGCGCCGCTACGGGATCGTTCCCGAGATGTCGTTTGTGTTGGGCAATCCGCCCGACCCAGAAAGCGACACCGAGGAAACGATCGCCTTTATCCGCAAGATCAAGCAGGTCAATCCGGAAACCGAAGTGATTATGTACCTCTACACGCCGGTGCCGCTGGCTGGCGAGCTGTACGATCAGGCCAAGGCCGAGGGCTTTCGCTTTCCCGAAACGCTTGAGGAGTGGATCAACCCCGAATGGCAGGAGTTCTCGCAGCGCCGCAGCACGACCATGCCCTGGCTCAAGGATCCGCTGCGCCAGCGCATCCGCGATTTCGAGCGTGTGCTGAACGCCTACTACCCGACCTCGACCGACATTCGGCTGGGCGGCTGGCGGCGGCTGGCACTGCGCGGCGTCTCGGCCTGGCGCTACCATAGCCGCACGTACCAGTTCCCGCTCGAACTGCGGGCCATGCAAAAGCTAATCACCTACCAGCGCCCCGATACGGCCGGCTTCTAAGTAGCTATCGCGTATGAGCGCAAAGTAGAAAGATAATCATGCGGTACCGAAACGTTGTGCTTCTCAGCTTGTGTGCTGCGTTGGCTGGCTGTAGTGCGCCGAATCAGCAGGCGGCAGTGCAGGCCAAAACAGCTACAACACCACAAGCAACCGAATCTGCAACACTTCCCGCGCCCACCGTAGCGACCAGGCCAGAACCAACCGCAGCGACAAGCCAGCAGCTCGACCCAGCCAACCCGCCAGCATGTGCCTTTACTGGTGCCGCGACCGCAGCAGGTCAGGTGCCCGCGCTTGACCAATACACCTTCTCCACGCCCAGAACTGTGCTTGAGGGTGATGATGTTGCGGTCAGTCAATGGCTGCCCGATAATCAGCGCTTGTTGGTGACAACCGAAACACCGGATGGACAGGGCCAGAGCATCACAACGCTCGATGTGCAAACTGGGGCAACCGAACAGTATGCAGAAGAGCTGTCAGAGTTAAACGAAAGACCGATCTGGCTTGCGGCGGAACAAGCGGTCGCATTCACGCAACTCCTGCCGAGCCGTAAACAGGCTGTTCTCAACATAGCCTACGGAACCCAGAAGAATGCTGCAAACGAGGAGGTTTCGACAGAAATCGAATCGCTCTTCATCAACTCTGATGCCGACGGCGAACGCATCATCGTAGCAAGTGCGAGCGATCAGCCGCGCCCACAGGTCATCACTGCCAACGCCGCCCAACGTCAAGTGACCCGATTAGGCGCACCTGAAAATAGTACGTCGGACTCAAGCGCACCAGAACGAATAGAACTCGAATCCTGGGAGGCACACCGCACCACGTGGAGTCCAGATGGGCGGCAGGTTGTGGTATATAACAAATACGGGGCAACCCTGCTCGATGTGCAGACTGGGGCGACATGTGCCTTGAGTTTAGGTGATTCTGATGATGGCCCGCGCTGGGCATTGTTTGTGTATTGGAACCCCGACGGTCAATCCATCGCTGCCCTGACAAGTGTTGGCGGAACTGGCAGAAACCTGCCGTTTACGGCGATGACCCTGCTCGATATCAACACTGGTGTTGCGAACACAGTTGACCTAGGCATCCAGTACGTCTATGAGATGGGTTGGCTATCAAACGGGCAGTTGGTTGCACTTGGCGATGTCGCAAGAGCTGGTCAGGCCGTGCAACTCAACCTGATACTCGTCGATGCTCAAACTGCAGCATACCAGATCGTGCTTCCCGATAACACCTTCAGCGCTGGCCCCTTCTCTGCTGGCGATGGTGGATTAGCCGTTGCGCCAAATGGGTCAAGCATTGCCGCCCGCTGTGCGCCTTCGCCCGCTGGCGGTACGCAGAGCACACCGCTACCCGCGGGCCTGTGCGTGATCGACGTTCAAGCACCACGTTAGCACAAGGAACAGCACGAAATTGAAGCGTGTTTTTGCGTATCTGCTTGGGTGCGTGGCTTTCGTAGCATCATTCCTTGTTTATGTGGAATACATACACATGCTAGGATTCCCCGATGGTTTTATCAGCGAATTAGGGCGTGCAGAACGGCAACTAGCCTTTCTATTTATTGGAACCAGCCTCATGTTGGGTTCGTATGTTGTGTATTTGGGCAGCATGGCTTCGCGAAAGGGGATTGGTAAACGTGTATCCGTCGTTGGCTTGTTGTATGTCCTTTTCATCATGACACTATCGCTCGCTGATTATTATTTTCGTGTCTATCTGACCGGTAGCGGCGGCGGGTAAGGCGTGATCTAATCAACTGTGCAGCGATTCTTCACAATAATCACCAGCGCGAAGTTGCGACGGCGCGGCACACAAATCGTTACGAGCGCTGCGAACGCATTGCTGCTGCCGCTGTTGAACCCGATCGTTTCGCTGCTGGTAGTGCGCCTGGCCACGCCCGCACTGTGGGGCGAATTCGTCGCGGCGGCGATCATCGCCCAGCTTGGCGCGCACATTGTAGGCTGGGGCAACAAAGAATACCTGCTACGCGAGTTCAGCCTGCACCCCGCCCAGATCGCGCGCGCCTGGCAGAGCAGCCTGCTGACCCGGCTGCTGCTCTTCGTAGCCTTCTGCGTCGTGCTGCTGGCGCTCGGCGTTGCTCCGCTGCGCACGCTGCTGCTGGCGCTGTGGTGTGCGGGCATGGTGCTCGATCAGTCGTTTGACGCATTGGTGCAGTTCCGGCGCGCGTTTGTCTTCGCCCTGATCGTGGATATTTGTGCGCTGGTCGCGATGGCAGGTGGCGTGGGCTGGCTTGGTCGCGGGCTAACACTCGACCTGCTGCTGGCCATGTTCGCGCTGGCCAGCCTTGCGAGTGCTGCGGCGCTCGCGCTGCGCTTTCGGGCTGTAGCATTTGCACCGCGCCATGCCGCGCTCGATTTCGGCTACCTGCGGGCTGCGCTGCCATTCTTTCTGCTTGGACTAAGCGGCATGCTGCAATCGCGCGCTGATTTGTATGTCGTGAATGCGTTCATGCCGCGCGCCGAGGTCGCGCAGTACCAGGTGCTGACCAACCTGCTGATCTATGTGCAAACGGCGGCATACCTGGTTCTGGCACCGTTTGCCAAGAGCATCTACCGCCTGCCGAATGTGACCGTGACAAGAATAGCGTTGCGCCTATTCACGCTGGGCCTGGCCTTACTCGCCCCCGCGCTAGGCGCGGTCGTTGTCACGCTGAAGCTGTACGGCTTCACCGTCGCCCCAACGCTGCTGCTGATCGGCGGGCTGTTCGTGATGCCGGCGTTCTTCTATTTGCCGATTATCTATGGGCTGTACCGCGCGGGGCGGCAGAACGAGGTACTGGCGGTCAATCTGGTTGGCATTGGCGTGAGTGTGGGAGTGAGTGTGTTGCTGCTACCGTATTTGGGCAGCCTCGGTGCGCTGATCGGCAGCGCCACCGCGCAGTGGGTGATGCTTGCAATGTACGGGGCGCGCAGCCGGGGCTGGCGCGAAAGGGATGCCGATGCGCTGCCCCAGCTGTCGTGAGCCGCTCGGCGAAACGTTGCGCTGCACGAACGGCCATCAGTTCCACGAAACAGCGGGCGTGCTGGCGCTGCTGGACGCGGATTTCGCCAGGCGGCTGCGCCCGTTCACCACACGCCTAGCCGAGATTCGTGCCGCCGAGGGTCAGACACTGCCCGACCCAGCAGTGTACGCCATGCTGCCGTATGCAGCCGCGCTGCAAGGCAACCACGAGTGGCGCAATCGCGGCTACGATCTCGCCGTTCTGAACGCGCTGCTGCCTGGCCGCCCGCTTGCCGTGCTAGATGTTGGGGCCTGGAATGGTTGGTTGAGCAACCGGCTTGCGCTGCTTGGCCACACCGTCACAGCGGTCGACTACTTCGACGATCAGCACGATGGGCTGCGGGCGCGCCAATTCTACCATGCAACCTGGCGTGCGATCCAGATCAACCTAGCCGATTTGGCCCCGCTCGACGAGCTGTTCGACCTGGTTGTTCTGAATCGCTGCCTGGCCTTTGCTAGCGATCCGCGCGCCTTTGTGCAGGCCGTGCAGCAGCGGGTCAAGCCGGGCGGCCTGCTGGTGTTGACCGGCCTGGAGCTATTTCGCAACCCGAGCCGCAAGATCGCGGCGGTCGCAGTGCTATGCCAGCGCTACCAGGTGCAGTACGACTTCGAGCTGTTTCTGGCACCAACGCGCGGCTATCTCGATTTCGGCGACAAAGCGGCGCTGGAATCGCTCGGTGTGGCCGTGCGGCCCTACCCGCAGCTGTGGCGAGCTAACCTGCGAGCGTTGCTGCGCCCGGCCCGGCCATGGCATGCATACGGGGTGTGGAGACGTGCGGGCGGCATCGACCATTCCCGGCGCTGAAGCGCCGGGCTAGTGGAATGCAGGGTAATGTGTCAACGCGCTTTAGCGTG
>JACMIM010000653.1 GCA_014381165.1 Roseiflexaceae bacterium | reverse complement strand
TACTGGAGGTTCCGGTAATCGTGGGCGGGGTTGAGGAGGAATTGCTCCATCAGCGCACGATCTTCAGCCTCTTCGGCTGATTGACCGTTCGGTGTGCTGGTTGCGTGGATTGATGCGTACTCGCTGTGCTCGTCGGCCGTAGCTCGTTCTTGCTGTTCCATGCGCCTTCCCTAATAGACGGGCTGCATGCATAGCTACCCAATAGCATAGCCTATTATACGGCGTCCAAAGTCAAAACGCAAGGGTGTCATATAAATCGTAGGGCCATGTCAACGTCGGTGGGGCGTAGCCCCACCTCACTTTTTGCCACACGTTGGCGGCGGAGCCGCCCCCGCACCCCACCAAAGATGACGTGGCTCTGGCAGCGCAGATGAGGCACACCGTCAGTCAGAGGGAAGGCGGCCTGATGGCCGCATATTCGAAACCCTACCGATACGATTTGGACATCAAATATTCATAAACTTTCGTCGCATCCGCACCCATTCAGCGTTATAATCCCTTGTATACTATCGCAGCACAGAGCGGCTGGCCCAATCGCTGCCGACGAACGATCAAACGATACAACGACGTACGACAATGTTCAAGCACCAGCGATCCACACCATTGCTTCGTGTCCGCCCCGCGCTGCTGGCGCTGCTTCTGTGCGTGCTGGCGAATCTCGCGCCGGCAGCTGTTTCTGCACAGACCGCGCGCCCGCCCACATCCGGCCACCAGCTGGAAGGTGAGTTTCTGCGCTACTGGGAGCAGAACGACGGCGCGCGCCGCCTGGGGTCGCCGCTCAGCGCCCCGATCTGGCTGGATGGCCGCCTGACGCAGCTGTTTGCGCGCGTGCGCCTGGAGCAACGCACGGGCCGATCAGCCGGTATCGACAGCGTAGCCCTGCCCAATGGCTGGCAGCAGCGATCTCCGCCCGATTTGCTAGCCTATAGTGCCGCCCCCGAGCGCGCCACGCTCGCCGCGCCCGGCACTGCCGAGCCGTTCGTGCCGATCACCGTTACCCTTTCTGTCCCAAACTACACTGGCCTGGCCGAGCTGCGGGTCTACGATGGCGAATCGCAGCCGGCCGGGATTTGGTCGGCCCAGCTTCAAGGTGGCGTGGCAAGCGTGCTGGTTGAGGGCCGTGGCGCGCTCGGCCCGCACCAGGCGATTGTGCTGATTGATGGCCGGATCGCCGGCGCAAGCCGCCGCCTATTCACGCTGGCCGCCACCACCAGCATTGCAACCGGGCAGCCGCGCATTGATGATCTGTACCCGCAGCTGCGCGGCTTCTTGGAGCAGGATGTGGCCGAGTATGCGCTCGATGGCTACCGCGTGCGCGGCTACCGCTCGCCCGATAGCGACCTGATCTGGCTGCGCGACCACACCTACCAGGGGCGCGGCTTTCGCTACTTCGAGCGCGACCTGACCAGCGCGCTGGAGGCGTTCCGGCGCGCCCAGCGGCCCGATGGCAGTTTCCCCGATTATCTGTCGCGCCCGCGCCGCTTTGTGCAGGCTGAGCGCAAGATGGTCGAGGCCGATCTTGAGTACCTGTTCGTGCAGGCGGTGTATGAGGCATGGCAGGCGACTGGCGACGACGACTGGCTGCGCGCGAACCTGCCGGCCATGCGCCGTGGCCTGCGCTACACCATGAGCGACCCGCTGCGCTGGGATCCAAATCTGCGCCTGGTCAAGCGGCCCTTTACCATCGACACATGGG
>JACMIM010000652.1 GCA_014381165.1 Roseiflexaceae bacterium | reverse complement strand
TGCCGATGATGGCGGCGGCACGCAGCGCTACCGGGTCGCCGGGGCGCGCTCGGCGGCGCTCGCCCGCGCTGGGGCACAGATCGAGGGCAGCGGGCGCGGCTTTGTCGATATCCGCGCCAATCCAGCAACCGTGGCGCAACTGCGGGCACAAGGCTTTCGCGTCGCGCCGCTAGCCACGCCGCGCGTCGCGGTCGACCCGGCCTATCACACCTACAAGCAGATGGTCGCCGAGGTTACTGCGGTGGCCAGCGCTCACCCACAGATCGTTTCGCTGTTCAGCATTGGCAGCTCCTACGAGCGCAATGATCTGCTGGCGGCCAAGTTGAGCGACAACGTGGCCCAGGACGAGGACGAGCCGGAGGTGCTGTTTGTCGGCCACTACCACGCCCGCGAGCATCTGACGGTCGAGATGCTGCTGGACATTCTACACATGCTGGCCGACGGCTACGGCCAACCGGAGCGTGCCGCGCTCGACGCATTGCTCGACAGCCGCGAAATCTGGTTGGTGTTCGACCTGAACCCGGATGGCGGCGCATACGATATCGCCGGCGGCACATACAAATACTGGCGCAAGAATCGCCAGCCCAGCGGCTGCGCCTTCGACCTTGGCGACGGGGGCAATGGCAACGGCACCGACCCCAACCGCAACCACAGCTACCGCTGGGGCGCGGAGTACTCGGCCCGCGATACGTTCTCGTCCGGCGATCCGTGTAGCCTCGTTTACCGTGGCACGGCACCGGCCAGTGCGCCAGAGGTCGCCGCGCTCGAGCGTTTTGTCAACAGCCGCGTGATCGCGGGCGTGCAGCAGATCACGGTGGCCATGAGCTTCCATACCTACGGCGAACTGTTGCTGTGGCCCTACGGTTACACCGCCGAGGACGCCCCGCCAGACATGCCGGCCGAGGATGCGGCGGCGCTGGCGGCGCTAGGGCGGCTCATGGCTAGCTCGAACGGCTATGTGGCCCAGCAGGCCAGCGATCTGTATGGCACGAATGGCGATTTCGCCGACTGGGCCTATGGCCAGCATCGTATTTTCGCCTATACCGCCGAGATGAGCGGCTACTACAACAACACATTTTATGGCTTCTACCCGCCCGCCGCGCTGATCCCAATCGAGACGGCGCGCAACCGCGAGCTGGTGCGGCTGCTGATCCAGCACGCCGGCTGCCCCTACGCGCTTTCTGGCGACCTGAACCGCTGCACCACGCCGCGCTTTCAGCTAGAACTCGCGCTGTGGCTGCCGCTGGCAGCGCAGGATGCGCGGCGCTGACGCAGCAGCCGACAGCATCTTTGCCATTATTGATAGGAGTTACGCAGTTGCCCAAAAGTTTTCATTTCGCCTGCGGCGAGCAAGGAACTAATTTACAATTGTTTCGTTTTTGGGTGCTCTGCACCAAAAAACGAAACAAAGGAGATAGATTTTCCGTGCTGCCGCAGGCTGAAGTCGCCAAATGCGTAAGTCCTAATTGATTTGATTGACACGCAATAGTATGTGGATTAAACTATGGATACATACCCACAGTTAGAGGAACAGTTCCATGATGAAGACCATCCAGATGACGATTGACGATGACTTATTGGCTGCGGTCGACCGTGCTACTGAAACACTCCAAACCAACCGTTCTGCATTCATTCGTTCAGCCTTGCACCTCGCACTTCGCCAGTATCGCATCGAACAACTCGAACAGCAGCATGCTGCAGGCTATGTACGCGTACCAGTTGCCGAGAATGAATTCGCTGTGTGGGAAGCTGAACAGCAATGGGGCGCAGAATGAAACACGGCGACGTGTTCTATTATGAGTTTCAGCCGCCCGATAAACCTCGTCCGGTCGTTATTTTGACCCGCACGTCAGCAATCGGTTTTCTACAAAGCGTTACAATTGCGCCTATCACCAGTACGATCCGTGGCATTCCCACCGAAGTCGTTCTAACGCCTGCTGAGGGCTTTGCAAATGATTCAGCCGTCAGTCTTGACAACATTCAAACCGTGCCCAAAGCCAAGCTCAAAGCCTATGTGACCCATCTCTCGCCGGTAAAGCTGAAAGGGCTTCATCGCGCGATCAGCTTTGCATTAGGATTTGATATTGAAGAGTAACGGGCGCATATATGGCTTCGAAATGAGTATATAGGAAGATCAGTAATGCCCACCACCGCCGAAGCGCTCGCGCTTTCCGACTACCTGGAGCCGCGATTGGAGCGCTATATCGAAGAGCTGCGCCAGCTGTGTGCGATCGAGTGCCCTACCTCATCGAAAGCTGGCGTCGACCAGGCTGGCGCGTGGGTGCGCCAGTGGCTGAACGCCCGCGCCTGGGAGGCCAAGCAGTACCCCGCCGAAACCGTGGGCGATGGGCTGCTGGCTACCGTGCGCGGCGGAACGCCCGGCGGGCTGCGCGTACTGCTGGCCGCCCACCTCGATACGGTCTACCCAGTGGGCGTGGCGGCCGCCCGCCCGCTGCGCCAGGAGGGCGACAACATCCTTGGCCCCGCTGCCGCCGACAACAAGAGCGGCCTGCTTTCCGGCTTGTACGCCATGGCCGCGCTGGAGGACTGTGGCCTCCTTGCACCATTCGAATCGATTAGCCTGCTGTGCGGCGGCGACGAAGAAACCGACATGCGTGCCTCGCTGGCGATACTTCAGGCGCTCGCGCCGCACTACGATCTGGCGCTGGTGCTGGAGGCGGGCCGCGAGAATGGCGACATCGTGGGGGCGCGCAAGGGCAACGGCCAGTTCGTCTTCGAGGTGCATGGCCGGTCGGCCCATGCCGGTGTCGAGCCGCACAAGGGCGCAAATGCCATTCTGGCGCTGGCCCAGCAGATCATTGCGCTTCAGCTGCTCAATGCCATGCGGCCAGGCGTCACGCTGAATGTCGGCGTCATTTCCGGTGGCAGCGTGCCAAATTCGGTGGCCGACTATGCCCGCGCTGTGATCGACGTGCGGGTGACTGAGCCAGAGCACATGGAGCCGGTTGGCGCAGCGATTATGCAGATCGCCAACTACCCGCACGTCCCCGGCACTTCCACGGTGGTTTCCAACGGCTGGCAGTTTGCACCCATGGCGCGCACGCCAGCGATCGCGGCGCTAGCCGCCACCGCCAGTGCCTGCGCCCAAGAACTCGGCTTCACAATCAACGATGCAGCTACCGGCGGCATCTCCTACGCCAACACGCTGGCCGCGCTCGGCCTGCCCGTGCTTGATGGCCTCGGCCCGATCGGCGGGCTCGACCACAGCCCGAACGAGTACATCCTGCGCTCCAGCATCGTGCCGCGCACCGCGCTGCTGGCACTACTGATGCTGCGCGCCGCCGCGTGACGGAGTGTACAATAGGCGTACCAACGAGCGACAAGGAGACAGTTATGAAGATCGGCGCGTTTTTGCCCTTTGCGGAAACCGACGATGGCGAGATCGCGGATTATGGCGAGTTGCGCGGGTTTGCGCTTCAGGCCGAGCAGTCGGGCTTCGACTCGATTTGGATGGCCGATCACCTCTTATTTCGGTATCCCGGCCAGCCCACGCGCGGCGCGTGGGAGGCGCTGACGATTGTTGCGGCGCTGGCGGAAGCGACAATGCGCGTGGAGCTTGGCACGCTGGTGCTGTGTACATCGTTCCGTAACCCGGCCCTACTGGCGAAGATGGCGGTCAATCTGGATGCGATCAGCGGCGGGCGGCTGCTGCTGGGCTTGGGCGCGGGTTGGCACGAGCCAGAGTACGAAGCTTTTGGCTACCCGTTCGACCGCCGTGTGGACCGCTTCGAGGAGGCGATGCAGATCATTGCGCCGCTGCTGCGCGAGGGCCGCGTTGATTTCGCGGGCAAGTACTACAGCGCGAAAAACTGCGAGATCACGCCACGCGGCCCGCGCCCGCAAGGGCCAGCGATCCTGATTGGCTCGTCCGGCCCGCGCATGCTCGGCATCTTGGCGCGCTATGCCGATGCGTGGAACACCTGCTGGTTGGGGCAACCCGCGTTAGGGCCGCTGGCCGAACGCCGCGCCGCGCTGGAAGCCGCCTGCCGCGACGCAGGCCGCGATCCGGCATCGGTGGCTGTGACAGTCGGCGTGACAGTCGCCTGCCCCGGCTACGATAAGCCGATCGATCCAGCCAAGATGCTTTCCGGCACGGCAGAGCAGATCGCCGCCGGGCTGCGCGAGTACGATGCCCTCGGCGTCGCACACGTCATCCTGTGGCCGCAGCCTAACACACGCGACGGGCTGGCGCATGTGGCAGAGGCGGTGCGCGTGTATCGGGCTGGGTAATTGACTGGAACCCGCCGCCGTGGGAGACCATCTGCGTGTTATACTATTTACGAGATGAGTATTGATGTGATGCGAGATTGCCGATCGCACAGTAGGAATATAATGATCGACCTTACGCTGGCCATTGACGACACACTTGCGGGGAATCTGCGTGCGCTCGCCGCAGCGCAGGGTATCAGCGTTGATGAGGCTGGTCGTCAGGCGCTTCGAGCTGGCCTCAGACAAATGACATGGTCGTCGATTCAGCCTCCTATCCTAGACCTCGGCCCGCTTCACGCCTCCCCGCCGAGTGCTGAACAGATCTGGCGGATGGGCTCGCCGATTGTAGCGTACGGGGCCGTCCCAGCGCTCCGGCTAACCATCATCGACTTACCGCAACCCGATCAACCGACTCATGCGAATTGACGGTCGCTGGTTTAGATTTCCCGATGGCATCGAGCGGCCGGTTGTTGATGCACACTTGCTTCTGCCCGGCGGGCAACTCGCGGCGCTCTCTCTTGTTATCGACAGCGGTGCCGATTTCACTGTCCTCACCCACACGGTCATACAGCAACCTGCACCATACGTCCAGCCTATTCCATTTGGTCAAGTTGCGATTGGCGTTGGTGGGACGACTGCGATGCAAGCGCTGAGCGTCGATCTTGTGCTTACGGCTATCTCCGGGCAGCAGGCCCGTCTGAGCGGCCCAATCCCAGTGCTGTCAAGCCAGTCGGGGCTAGCGTTCTCCGCTCTTGGCAGAAATGCTATCGACCTCTTCGATCTCATCTACTCACAGCGGCGAGGACTCATCGCGCTGCTGACATCGCCGGACACCTTCACCCTCTCCTCGTAGCAACTGTTTGCAGCATATCGTCGTGTGATGCCTGACGGAGTGGGATTCAAACTTCTACGCCCACGCCCCCGCCACGGGCTACCGGACGAATCCGGCGTCTGATACGCCAAGCGCGCTGAAGCGCGTTCGTGCAGTCCAACGCGCTTCGGCGTGTTTTGCATAGCAGCAGCGGGTTTCAACTAACGTCTTCAGCCCGCGCAGGCAGGCTTTGTACACATAGCCGCAGGACTTTAGCCCGCCAGAGCGCACGATCACGGAACTCCTGTTACAGAGACAAGGAACCCAACTGATGAAAGCATTCACGAAGCGCCTGCTGCTCGTGGTCGCTGCCGTCGCGCTGGTGTTAGGTGTGCAGCAGCGTGCCCACGCCCGCCAGCTCGCCACTGCCCGAGAGATCGCCGCCGTGCTTGGATATAAGCCCGAGGACGAGGTGGCGACCGGATTTCCCTGCTACGAGATTATTCCTGACTGCTGGGTGTATTTGTATTTCAAGACCGAGAAAACGCGGGATGAGGTGCAAGCACTGGTTGATACCTTGCCTTTTGAGGTACGGCAAGCAGCTCCAACATCGGGTGATAACCTTGAGAGTCACATGTCGTATACCAACCGCAGATTTGTGGTGACAGGACTCAATCCTCAATACGTAAAGAATCTTAGAGCCGATCCGGAAACTGCGATTAGGAAATGGTATACTGTGAATTGTAGATACAGAACACTTGTTGTAACGGCGAAATGAGAACAGATATGGGCTATCCAAGCGATATAACAGACGAAGCGTGGGCGGAAATCGCGCCGCATTTGAACACAAAAGCAAAAACTGGTCGGCCTCGCACCGTTGATTTACGCCAGGTTTTTAACGCGATACGCTACAAGAATCGAACCGGTTGTCAGTGGGATATGCTGCCCGAAGGCTTCCCAGCCAGAAGTACCGTGTTCGACTACTTCCAGAAATGGAGCGAGGACGGCACGCTGATCCGGATCAACGACTACGTGCGTGAGCGTGCCCGTGAGCAAATGGGCCGCGAGCAAGAACCAAGCATCGCAATTATTGACTCCCAGAGCGTCAAGACCACAGAAGCAGGCGGCGACCGTGGGTACGACGCGGGAAAAAAATATCAAGGGTCGCAAGCGGCAGCTCATCGTTGATACGAACGGGTTTGTGCTTCGCGTACGTGTCCACGCTGCCGACATTTCCGAGAGCGAAGGTGGCATCTGGCTTATCAATGAGCATCGTGAGGCATTAGCCTCGCTTGACATCATTCGGACTGACCAGGGCTACAAAGCGATGTTTGTGGAGTGGGTACGCACATACACATCGAGTACGGTCGAAGTGGTCAAGAAGCCGAAAGACCAAGTCGGATTCGCGGTACTTCCAAAACGATGGGTCGTCGAGCGCACGTTTGCTTGGTTGGGCCGCTATCGACAGTTGAGTAAAGAATACGACTGCCGTCCTGAAAGCACCGAAGCGTGGATGTATCTTGCGTCTATCGACATCTTACTCAATCGTCTGCATCCGTCTATCTAGTTTTCGGATAGCCTCTCATAGATCAGCCGATGCTGTCGTGAAAGATTGAACAAAGCCCACTTGGAATAGCGAGTGATTAGCCGGGTTAGCGAGTGCTATAATTGCGCCACAGAATAATTCTCAATTCGGAGAGATGCTGTGGAAGACCTCGATCCCATCGCCCATATCCTGCGCCTGTCCACGACCGCACAAAGTGCCGATACTGCCCTCCGTCGCCCCCTCACTGAACTCGTTGCATCAACCTTACAGATTGCTGGTCGAAGCCAAGCTACCCAACGATCCTATCAGACGGCCATTGGTCTGTTTGTCCAATACCTCGACCATACGCGC
>JACMIM010000651.1 GCA_014381165.1 Roseiflexaceae bacterium | reverse complement strand
CCAAAAAACGAAACAAAAAAGATAAATTTTCCATGCTGCCGCAGGCTGAAGTCGCCAACTGCGTAAGTCCTAACATTATGCCACACACTTATCTGGAACACCGCTTCCGTTTTTCTGCTTGCCATGCTATACTGGCCGCGATAGGCACTATTCAAAGGTTGGGCAGATGCAGCAGTCGACAGGCGTGCGGCGTGAACGGCGCGATATGGTACGTAATCTTGAGCGCGTGTTGGCGGCGGCGGGCGAGCTTTTTGCCGAGCGCGGCAGCAGCGTAACCATGGAAGAAGTCGCCCGGCGGGCTGGAGTTGGCGTTGGCACGGTGTACCGGCGCTTTCCCAGCAAAGAGCATCTGTTCGCCGCGATCAGCCACGATGTATGCTATGACACACGTCAAAGTTTACAGCAGGCTGCTGCAAGCTGTGGCGATGCACGTATGGCCTTAGCTGCGCTGGTGCGGACATTGTACCGGTGCTGCGAGCAGCAGCCAGCCTTGCTTGACCCAGCCCCAAGCCAGGACGACGGCACCGCCGCGCAGCAACGCGAATTGTACGCTGCCGTGTATGAGATGTTGCAACACACCATCGCCGAAGGCCAGCGTGCTGCCATCTTCGCAGCGGGCGACCCAGATGTTCGTGCTGCGCTTTGCATGGAACTGCTGACCCCGCAGGCGTTCCGCCATCTGTCGCGGCTTACGGGCGGCAGCGTGGAGCAAGTTGCCGACCATGTCACACAGTTTTTGCTGAATGGCCTCGAATAGCGGCTGTAGCCTTGTGCGATACGCAGCCCCATGCAGTGAGCGTGTATGAATTCTCAGCCACAACCGACAGCCCCACAGCCACGCCTGTGGGAGCAGATCGTTCGCCTAGTCATGCGCTGGTTGGTCAGCACGCTGGCGATTTTCCTCGCCGTGCTGATCGTGCCGGGGATCGAATTTGCAGGGCCAGGTTGGCAACTTGGCGTTGTAGCCGTACTATTTGGCCTGGTTAATGCACTGCTACGCCCGCTGATAGCCGTGCTGACCTGCCCACTGATTCTCATGACCTTTGGTCTTTTTGGGCTTGTGATCAATGCGGCTATGCTGTTGCTGACGGCCCAACTCGCAGCTCAAGTTGGTGTGGTCTTTCGTATCGATGGCCTTTGGGCGGCGGTGCTCGGCGGCGTACTGATCTCAATCGTTACGCTGGTGTTCAATCTTGCGACCGGCGAGGTGCGCGGCAGCGTGGTGCGCCAGCCGTAGCAAGCCCTATTGAGGGCTGATGAGCCTAATGTCGCCGCTGGTGGTGCTAATGTTCAGTGTTGCGCCGCCACTGCCAACACGTCCGATCAAGCTGCGCGGCTCCTGCTGCTGCGCCTCGAACGCAAAGTTGTGTTCGATCCAGATCTCACCGCCTACTGTGCTGGCTTCTACCGCAAAGCTACGTTCCGGTTCGAACCGCAGGGAGATATCGCCAGAAACTGTGTTGAAGGTACTTTCCCTACCAGGCGCGAATGTACCAACAACTCTGATATCAGCATTTGTGCTCGAGACGCGCATGTGTGCCTCACGGGCATTCTCGATTTCAATTCTGCCGTTGACACTCTCGATAGTAACTTCGCCGCTCACACCGTTCAGTTCGATCTCGCCATTGGTTGTATTGACAGTGGCGGATTTCACTGCGCCGTCGTCCAGCGTGATCGAGCCATTGACCGATGTTGCTTCGAGCGCGCCACCAATCTCCTGGAGTTCGATCGAACCATTGACCGTGTTTGCGATCAGGCCGTTCGGAATCTCCTGGGCGCTAATGCCGCCATTGGTCGCGTCGAGTGTCACTACACCATTCAGCTCGGCAACATCAATGCTGCCATTCGTGGTCTTTATTTGGGCGGCGGCGGCGGCTGGCACTTGGATGACATACGTAATCTCGCGTTGGCCAAGTGAAAACAAGCCTTGCTGCGGCCCACCACGAATGACTAACACGCCATCGCGCACCTCGGTGGTCACTTGGTAGTCAGCAGCACTGCCGCCATCGTAGCTCGCCACGACGCCGATTGTCGCTTCATCCCAACCACGCACCTCGACATCGCCAAGCGGCACTTCCAGGTCAAGCTGCTGGGCTTGAAAGGTTTGATCGATCAGCACGCCATCGTCACCTGATTCGCCTGAACTCGACCATAGCGCGCCAGTGGCAAGCATACCCAGCAGCCAAATAACACCAAGACCAAGGAGAACCCCACCGATAATCGTGCGCCCGGCGTTGCGCCGCACAACCGGGGGCTGGTAGAATGGCTCATCCGGCAGCGGGTTGCGCGGTCGATATGCTGCCTCGGTATATTCTGGCTCGGCCATGGTGCCCTCCTGAGAGCTATAGCAAAAACTAAAAGCGCATGGCATGCGTACCCCTAACATGGTTCGCCTGCAACACTCGCTACGACGGCAGGCTGGCGCGAAGAGTTGCGCAGCGCTTGCAGCCAGCGCAACGTGGAGGGTTGGGCACAGCCCCGCGAGAAAAATTTCGCTTATCTAGTTCTGTACAGATAGCATATATCTAGGAATTACGCAGTTGCCCAAGAGTTTTCATTTCGTCGGCGTTGGGCAAGGAAATAACTAAAAATCGTCTCGTTTTTTGGTGCAAAGCACCAAAAAACGAGACAATAAAAATAGACTTTTTATGCTGCCGCCGACTGTTGGCGCCAACTACGTAGGTTCTACTATCGTTAGATCGATATGAAGTTTTTGATCGATGGGCATAACTTAATCGGCCAGATGCCGGGCATCTCGCTCAGCGATGAGGACGACGAGGCGAAGTTAGTGTTAGCGCTGCGTGGCTTTGCCACCGCCGATCGGCGGCGCAGCCTAATTGTGGTGTTCGATCACGGCGTGTATGGCCATCCACACAGCCTCGATGGCTATGGCGTTGCGTGTTTTTTCGCGCGCTCGCCGCAGGACGCCGACACGCAGCTGATCAAGCGCATCACGGCGATCACGCGGCCTAGCGAGTGGCGCGTGATCACATCCGATCGGGAGGTAGCGCGTGCCGCCACCAGTCACAACATCCGCGTGACCAGTTCGCACGATTTCGTGCATGAACTCAGCGCACCCGCAAAGCCACGCACGGCACAACCTACCGACAAGCCAGAAGCACGGCTCAGCCCAGCCCAGATCAACGAATGGTTGCGTTTGTTTGGTGAGGAGCCAGAGCACAGCGCCGAAGCCATCGCGCCGGTTCAGCAGCCCAAAGCTGAGAAAACCCAAGTGCGGAAAAAGCGTGTGCGAAAGCGTTAGAGCCAACACTCGTGCCTGCGGCTATAGCAGCGTGCGAAAATATCGATCCACCTGCACCCCCGCCCCTCTCCCTCATCGAGGGGCGGGGGTGCAGGTGGATCGACTGCTCTACAGCTTGCTTTAACGTGTTTCGCATGCCATTGGTTTTTGAAACCGTGATAGCAAGCGCTAACGCGCCCTTGATCGGCGAACACATTACTGTAGAAGCCGCAGAGCAGCTACTCCCGCGCTCTCGGCGCGGTGAGGGCATATGGATTCGGGCGCAGCGTCGCATACACCAGCCCAAGCACAACGCCGTAAACCAGATGCTGCATGATGAACGCTGGGGCATACTGGGCGCGCAAAAAGGTGTTGACCAGTGGCAGGAGCAGGAAGTAGGCAACTGCCCAAATAAAGAAGCCGTAGATCAGGCCCGCGAGCACTGGCACGCCAATATCTGACGGCAACTTGAGAATGCGGCGGGTGACGATACTGTAGATCGCGCCAAGCAGCGCGGCGGTAGCGAAGTGTAGTATTGTACCGACCAGCACTGGCCCGAACTCAAAACCTGGGCGCATAACAGTTGGCCCGAAGAACGGCGCGGCGATCGCCTTGGGTTCAATCCAGATATTGCCGCCCAGAATAAGCGATGTGAGGACGCCGACAAGTGCCATTGCAGCACCTCCGGCCAAACCGGCGATCGCCCCACCGAGACCAATCACATCTGGCAGCCACGAGCGTTGGGCGGGGAAGGTCGTGGCAACCTGGCCAGTGCGAGAATTCGAACTCATCGCGTGTTCCTTTATCGCTGATTCTTGTGCCTAGGGGCGCCGGGCGTTGGTGGCTTACGTGTAGCTTACGCATGATTGATGCCAGTAGATGGGTCGAGCATGTAAACATCTGCAACACGCTACGGCGCGAGCGTGAGCGTCCCACGGGCACCCTCGCTAATACTGGCTGTGGCGAAGCGCATGGGCAGGTACTCAACCCGTTGCCAGCGCTGGAGCAGGTTGCTGTAGTCGCCGCTGAGCGGCTGCCCCGATTGGCCGAGCGTGTTCATATACTGCGATGCGCCCATGTCGCTCAGATCGACAATATGTCGATACGACGGCACATGGCGCTGGTCGAAATCGGCGCGGCGCACCGGCGCGACATTGACCGTGAACTTGTCGCCGCCGTTGGGAATGCTGCGGCTGAACGCGCCCTTGAGCGCGGCGACATTGTCAAACGGGTTATGCGGGAAGTAGGCGGTATGAGCTTTGTCCCAACGCCAACTGGCCAGTTGGGCGCCGCCCTGCTCGATCGCCATCGCGGCCAATCCAGCTTCGAGTGCTTGTGCCAGCCGCTGATCACAATCTTCGCGTTCGGGCGAGCCTGAGTTGTCGCAGAACCCGCCTTCGTCACGCAGCAGCGCCGCCAGGCTGATCGCAAAGAAGTCGGCGGATGCGCCACCATACAGTTCCAACAGCTCCTCACCAAGTTCATCGCCGATCAGCGCTGTGGGCAGCTCCTGGTACCAAGCCGCGTACACAGCTGCGGCGGCGCTGTCTGCTGCCATGGTGCCATCCCAGCTGCGTAACAGCTCGATCGCCATGCGCCCGCGCTCGTTCAGTGGTGCGATCTCAAGCAGGCGCGGCAGCAGTTCGCGCGCCTGCACCGAAGAAACATCGGCGTGCATGGCGGCCATGTCGGCTGGCGAAAGCTGCTGCTTGGCCGTGATCAACTCGATAATCCGCCGAGCACGGTAGGGCGCGGCGAAGCTGCTGCCGATCATATGTGGGTAGCCAGGGCCAGCCACGCGGTTGTTGGCGCTGGCAATATAGCCCTCGGGCGGGTTGTAAACCTGGGGAAGATCGGCGTGCGGCACATAGCCGCTCCATTCATACTGGCTGGTCCAGCCTGGAACCGGCGCAGTGCCATCGCCGCTGGTGCGCATGGGCAGCTTGCCGGGCGCGTAGTAGCCAATATTGCCATCGACATCGGCATAGACGAAGTTTTGCATGGGGCCGTGGTACTGCTCCAGCGCAGCCGTGAACTGCGGCCAGTCCTGCGCGCGGTTGATCCCCAAAAAGGCTGGGAAGGTATTGTCCTCGGCGTCGAGTGCCGTCCAGCGCAACGCCATGGGTTCGCCTGCATTCTCCAGCACATCGCTGATGATCGGGCCGTGGCGCGTAACACGAACGCTGATTGGCACATCCGGGCGGTCCTTGACCTTGATAATCTCCTCGATCAGCTGGACTGGCTCCAGTTCGCCATCATACTCGGCCTGATTATCGCCATTGATCCGCTCGATAAACAGGTCTTGCACATCTGGGCCAGTGTTGGTCACACCCCAGGCGATGCGCTGGTTGTGGCCAATTACGACACCCGGCAGCCCTGGCACCGTTGCGCCGATCGCGTCGATACCCCCGCCCTGGATATGGGCCAGATACCAGATCGAGGGCGTCTGCGCGCCAAGATGCGGGTCGTCGGCCAGCAGTGGCTTGCCGGTGGTGGTGCGCGCCCCGCCGATCACCCAGTTATTGCTGCCGATCAGCTTGCCGCCAAGGCCAAGCGTATCCTGGATGTGCTTGTGCATACGCAGCAGCGCCGCCGCCGCACCAGCCTGATCTGGCACTGCACGGGTCAGCGGCTCCCGCTGAAGCGTTGCCATGGTATTTGGCAGCACCAGTGGGTCGGCTTCCGACCAGGCTGGCATCAGCAAGGCAGTGCGCTCCGGCCCAAGCTGGGCCTGGAGTTCAACCCGCAGCAACTCGTCCTCGTAGTTGCCCCCGAGGTTGTAGGACAGCATCTTCGACCAAACCAGCACTTCCTCAGGCGTGAACGGAGCTGGCTGCGCGCCGAGCAGCACAAACTCGACCGGTAGCTGTGCGCCGCTGGCGAGGTAGGCGTTAATACCGCCGACATACGCCTCGACGAGGGTGCGGTCGGCGGCAGGCATGTTCTGCCAGGCGCTCTGGGCGGCGCGGCCTGTGCCGAGCGTGCGCAGGAACTTGTCGGTTTCCAGCGTGGCCTCGCCGAGCAACTCCGAGAGCCGCCCGAAGCCGACCCGGCGCTGAAACTCCATCTGCCACAGTCGATCTTGGGCGTGGACATAGCCCAGGCCAAACAGCGCATCGGCTTCGTTGGCGGCCTGGATGTGTGGCACCGCATCAGCATCGCGCGTAATCGTCACCGGCGCGCCGATGCCGCCGACGCGCACACTGCCGCTGACTTCTGGCAGCGCCCGGCGTAGCCAAAAGTAACCGCCTGCTCCAGCCACCAGCGCGAGCACTGCGAGCGTGGCGGCAAGCCAGATCACAATGCGAAAGAACAACTTCATTGTCGATTCCTTTTTCGTAAGAGTTACGCAGCTAGCGACTTCGGCCTGCGGCAGCATGGAAAAGCTATTTTTTGTTTCGTTTTGTGGTGCTTTGCGCCAGAGAATGAAACAAGTTAGGACTTACGCAGTTGGCGGTTCCTGCCTGCGGCAGCACGAAAGCTATAGCATCCCTCTTTGAGGTGTAAACATGCGCGTGAGCGCAAAGCGGGGGTTTGGGGGCGCAGCCCCCGAAAAAACTACCTCCCCTTTTTACGACTCCGGCAGGGATGCTATATATCTTTTTTGTTGCGGGTTTTTTGGGGGGGGGGGCCAAAAAACCCCCAAAAATAGTTATTTATTTGGTGCCCCCGGGGGGAAT
>JACMIM010000650.1 GCA_014381165.1 Roseiflexaceae bacterium | reverse complement strand
TGGTCAAGAAAACCAATGCCAGTGGCGATTTCGGCGCTGCCGCGCCCGTCGAGTTCAAGCTTTAGCTCGATCTGGGTTTCGCCCGTCGTGCGCTGGATGGTCGATGTTCGCATGGGTTTCCGTTCACCGGGGGCGGTTGTGGCCCAAGAGCGGTTATTTTGGGCCAACGCCAAGCAGGCGAAGCGCCTCCAGAATGTAGGGATCGTCATCCTCGCTGAAGCGCTTCCAGTCGGCATCGACCACCGAATCGGGCTGAACGCCCTGCCCTTCGAGGTTGGCCCCGCCGCGCAACTTGAAGCTTTCCTGTGCCACCCATAGCCGTGAGCCATCGACCAGTGAGTAGACGTAGATCGACTCGGTGTTGCCAGCCGACGGTGTGCCAACCACCTGCGCGCCATTTTCCTGTAACACCGCTGCGAGGACTTCCGCGTAGGATTGGGTGTCGCCGTCGATCAGGACGACCAGCGGTATACCGCGCACGTCTGGCCCAGCAGGCGTGGTCACATCGAGCACCCGGCTGCTGCGCTGGTCGAAAAACGTGCCGACCGGGCCGCGCACAAAGTGGCCGAGAATACCGGACAGGACGTGACCCCAGCCGCCGCCATTCCCGCGCAGGTCGACGATCATCGCATTCAGATCGCCAGCGGCGACAAGCTCGGTGATCGCGCCGCTGACCTGCTCGTCCATGTCGCCAACCCATAGCGTTGGGATGTTGAGATAGCCAACCTGTTCATGGATGCGCTGGTAGCTTGGCGAGATGCGCTCAAGCACCTCCTGGCGCACAAGTACTACATCGCGTGGCTCATCGCCGGGTCGCTGGATGTTGAGGCGGACACTGGAACCAGCCGCCCCCTGCAGGTCGCCATCTTCCTGATTGTAGGGTCGACCATCGACGGCGATAATCCGGTCGCGCGGGCGAATGCCAGCATCAGCGGCTGGGCTATCCAGAAAGACCGTGCGAATATAGCCGCTTTCATATTCATACGAAGCCGATACCCCGATTCCAACCGCATGCTCCTCGCCGCGCGTGGTGGTGTCTTCGAACGCCGCTGCTGCTGGTGGCAGAAAGCGCGAATGGTGATCGTCGAGCAGCGCGACCATTTCGGCAACCTCGGCATAGAATTCGTTGTTGCTAACAGCGTCTTCGGCACGCGGGAGGTACTCGTCGTAGGCGGCGTTCCAATCGAGCCCGTTGAAATCGGCATACAGATAATTCTGGTCGACAATTGCCCACACTTCGTCAAAGACCTGCCGACGCAGCATGGGCTGTATTGCGGTTGGCGTTGGGACTGTGGGGCTGGCCATTGGTCTGGCGGTGGCGGTCGGCCTCGCCGTGGAAGTCGGTGTGCTTGATGGCAGCGGTGAGGGCGGTGTGTAGGTGCTTGTGCTTGTCGCCGTGGCGGGCATTGCCAGTACGCGAGCCGTTGGCGTTGCGGTGGGCAGCACAGCGCTAGCCGGCTGTAGCCCGCAGCCGCTCAACACGGTGGCTCCAAGCACGCCAACACAGAACAATTGCGGAAAGGCACAGGAGCGCACAGCCATGCTCACTCCTACTGCTCAAGGCTAAATGCTGCGGCCAGCACTTCACCAGCCGCCTGCGCGCCTGCGCGCGATCCCTCGCCGCCACTCTCCAGCATCACCGCGACAACATAGCGCGGGCTTTCAACTGGAGCGATCGCAGTAAACCAGGCGTGAGGCGGCAGCCCTGGCGCGTGCTCGGCGGTGCCGGACTTGCCGCCAACCACCGCAACCGCAAGATCGACCTGCTGGGCTGCTTTGCCAAAGCCGTACTGGACGCCGGCGCGCATATTGACGCGCATGCGTTGTGCCGTCTCCTGCGACATCGTCTGCCGGATGGCGCGCGGCCCCTGCGAATCGAGCACGGTGCCGTCGGCGCGGGTTGCTTTGGTAAACAGGTAGGGCCGCATCATCAGGCCGTCGTTGGCAATTGCTGCAGTAACCATTGCCATCTGTAATGGGGTCGTCAGCAGCTGGCCTTGGCCGTAGCCTGTGTCGGCCAACGCGGCTTTGCTGTTGAGAAAGCCAGGATCGATATACTCAATGCTCGGCCTGGTCGGCAATTCGCTGAACTGATCGTACACATCGGGCGCGTTCTGCGGGCGAAAAATGTCAAACGACTCGGCGGTGCGGGTCATTGTTTCAGCGCCCAGGCGCATAGCGTACTCGGCAAAGGCCGTGTTGCACGAATAGGCGTACACGCGCTCAAGATTTGACGGGTTGCCAGTTAGCGAAAACAGATCAGGAACGGCATTCACTACGGGCGGCGCGCCCGATTCGGTGAATCGCTCGTTTGGGCAGTCGATCTCGTCGGCGCGACCTTCGCGCGGGTTTTCCAGCGCGGCGACGGCAGTAACCGTTTTATAGGTCGAGCCGGGCGGGTAGCGTCCCTGCGTAGGCCGGTTGAGCAGCGGCTGGCCGGAGCCTTCGCTGGTGATTTGCTGCCAATAGGCCTCGATGCGTTGATTCTCGGCATCTCGGTCGGGCGCGGCATTATTAAAGGCCAGCCCGCGTGGGTCGAAGTTGGGGCCGCTGACCATAGCCAGCACACGCCCGCTCTTTGGCTCCATGACGACAATCGAGCCAACGCGCCCGCCCAGCACTTCGCTGGCGGCGGCTTGCAACCGCGCGTCGATAGTCAGATACACATCGCTGCCAACCTGGGTCTGGCCTAGCAGCCAATCCTGGGCCTGAGTCCAGGAATCGCGCTCGCCGCTGAGAAAATCGCCATAGCTTTGCTCGATGCCGCTCTGCCCGAAGCGGTTGCTGAAGTAGCCGAGCAGGTTGCCAAAGTGCGCCGGGCTAAACTCCTGCTCGATTGGGTAGATGCGGGTCGCTCGGCCAGCCGTCATTTGGGTGTCGGCCAGCACACGGCCAGTGCTATCGAAGATTTTGCCGCGCTGGATGCGGGCGGCCTCGATCACGGGACGAACATTGCTGGTAGCCTGGCCGGTCTCAGCGTTGATATAGACGTAGTTATAGATTTCATTGGCCTTGACGAATTGCTGGCGCATGAGTTCCAGCGAAAGCATGCTAAAGCCAATCGCGATCACCAATGCCAGATTCTGAACACTACGCGCAACGCCGCGTGGCTGCTGAGGAAGCGAAAGGCGCGCGGCGATCAGCAGCAGCGGTGCAGCCAACCAAAGCGCGGTCAGCCAGCGCGTATCTTGCTCGACCGGCTGAATGATGCCATACGCGATCAGGGCAGCCGC
>JACMIM010000649.1 GCA_014381165.1 Roseiflexaceae bacterium | reverse complement strand
TTAGGGATTACGCAGTTAGCGGCCTCAGCCTGCGGCAGCGTGGGTCACACTCACAACACAAAAAGCCGCCGCTGAATAGATTCAGTGGCGGCTGTGTATGGGCACGCAGGCAAAGCGGCCTACGAGTGATGCCGATGTTGTGGTGTGGTCGGTGCCTGGCTTGGCGACCAGAGCTGAATAAGCCGCAGTGCGATCAAGCCAAAACCAAGACCGACCAGAAAAAACAGAATGAAAAGCATCATAGCAGCCTCCAAATCCTGATTCGTATTCACTACATAATCATGCAACAAGCGTGCCAGGGGCGGGCATGGCCTCGAGCTCTTCGATTGTTGCCGCCTGAGTAGCGCTTTTCTCGGGCTGCTCGAACGGCTGGGGCGCGTACAGCTCGATGTAGCCGCAGGCCGAGCAGACTTGGGCACTGATCGGCTGGGGGTCGGTCGCGATGGTGCCAGCCACCATGACATCGCCCATCGCCGTGACAAGCGTGGTGGTGCGCGTGTCGTTATCACATTTTGCACAGCGGATCATCGTGTGTCCCCTTCGCTAAGATTGTTCCTACCGTAGAAGCAACCAGTGTGCCAAGGATGGGGCTAGGGGCTGGGGACTAGGGGCGTCATGATTGTGGTTCGATCTGGAGCTGGTCGATATCGAGCCATTGCAGGCCGGGCGCGTCGAGCAACTCCCAGCCAAGCCGCCCGCGTGGTGTCGCGACTGCGCATTGGTTGTCGACCCAGGCCACAAAGCCGAGCGGGCTGCGCGGGGACGTTGGAGTTTCGAAGACGAGTGCATCATCGACCCAGAAGCGGGCGCACATGGCCTGCCACTCCAGCGTGTAGGTGTGCCATAAATAAGTGGGCGCAGCAACTGGCACCATGGTTATCCGAAGATCGCGCTGAACAAGCGGCCAGAGGCGACGCTGCACGCCTGGCAGTCGGTTCGCTAAGAGGACAAGCGGCGCAAGTGGTGCCCAACGCAGCGCGCGTGGGGTGGTCGCGTCGATGGTCATGCACATCCAGCCGCTGGCCGGCCCGCCCTGTGCTAGCGGCAGATGTGAAGGCGGCGAAGCGTGGAAGAACCAGATTGCAGCAGGGAGAGCTGGAACACCGCCGATTGGCGTCAGCGGGTTGTTCCAGAAGCCAAAGCCGGCCGTGCCGGTTATTGGGCCAGAGGCACGCGCGCGTAGCGACATGCGTAGTGGCGCGCGCCAGGGGAAATGGCGGCGCGACAACCGCCGGTAATCGTCGATCTGCGCATCGGCATAGCGCTCGCGCCGTGCATTAGTGGTCAGAAGGCGCAGGCCGTGTTCGTGCCTGATCAGATAGCCACCGCCAATTTGGATGGTGTTCCAATTCACTGATTTCGCCCCTTTCGGCTGCCACCCGGCGCTGAAGCCACTCGGCGCTGAAGCGCCGGGCTATTGGGTTGGCCGTCGCGGGTGATTCCACCCTTTGAGAGATGATTCCTGCTATACTACTAGCACGGGTGTTGAGCGAAAAGGCCACGGGATGTATACGTATCCTGGCGCAATTCACATGCATACGGTGTTTTCGGATGGCAGCGGTACAGTGGACGAACTTGTCCACGCCGCGCGCGAGGCTGGGCTGCGCTGGATCATTATCACCGATCACGACACACTGGCTGGCCAGCCGTTTGAGGGCTGGCGCAAGGACGTGCTGGTGCTGATCGAGCACGAGATTACGCCCAGCCGCAATCACTTTTTGGCGCTCAACGTCGATCAGGTGGTCAATAATCAGCTACCGCCGCAGCAGTTCGTCGATGAAGTGTATGCGCGTGGTGGCTTTGGTATCATCGCGCATCCCGACGAGCAGGTCAAGAGCGATTTCAAGGATATTTACCGCTGGGACGATTGGCAGATCGACGGACCATCGGCACGCGACGGCCGGCCGGTGGGCATCGAGCTGTGGAACGCGATGAGCGACTGGGCTGAACACCTGACGCAGCGCAACAAGTTTGCACTGGTTCTCGCCCCGCAGCTTGGATTTGGCGGGCCAACCCCGGCGACGCTGGACTGGTGGGATCGACTCAACATGAGTGGGCGACGCACGTTTGGCGTCGGCGGGGTGGACGCCCACGCCTTTAAGCGCAGCGTGCCCTGGGGCGAACTCACGGTGCTGCCCTACAAGTGGATTTTTCGCACGCTAACCAACTATATTCAGCTCGCCGAGCCGCTTGCCGCCAATGCAGACAGCGCGCGGCACCAGGTCTATGCGGCCTTCGCTGCAGGCCAATTATATTTCCTCAATCGGCGCGCTGGCGAGTGCGCTGCGCTCATTTTTCACGCCGAACGCGCGGGCCTACAGTACGCGATTGGCGCAACGGTTGCGCTGAACGGTCAGCCGCTCACCTTCACCGCCGACACCGGCATCGATGCAGACGTGCAGCTTATCCACAATGGGCGGGTGCGCGCGCGTGGACTGCGCCAACTGCGCCAGTCGATCGACCGGCCAGGCGTCTACCGGCTTGAAGCCCATCGACGCGGACGGCCGTGGCTGTACACAAATCCAATCTATGTTGTCGAATAGTAGGAATATTCATGGACAGATCGCTTCACGATGACTTGATCGCATTGACCTGCGACCTGATGAAGATACCTTCAATTGCCGAGCGACCAGCCGATCTTCAGGCCGCTATCGATTACGCCGAGCGCTACGCCCGCGACATTCCCGGTGTGTATCTCCAGCGTGGCGAGCACGAAGGCAAGCCCTACCTGATGGCGACGTTGCGCGACACCAAGACGCCGGCGCTCATACTCAACGCACATCTTGACGTGGTGCCAGGGCGACCTGAGCAGTTCACACCAGAGCTGCGCGATGGCCGGATTTACGGGCGGGCTAGCCAAGACATGAAGGGATCGGGGGCGGTGCTGCTACGGCTGCTACGCGACCTGGCGGCACTGGAGGCGCGGCCCGATGTGGGCTTCCAGTTCGTGAGCGACGAGGAGATCGGCGGCGAGATGGGCACAGGCTTTCTGGCTGCCCAGGGCTGGACGTGCGAGTTCTTTTTGGCCGCCGAGCCGACCGACCTGGCGGTGTGTTTTGCGCACAAGGGCGTGCTGTGGGTGGATGTCGAACTGCGCGGCACACCGGCGCATGGCTCGCGGCCCTGGGATGGCGTGAACGCGCTGACGGCGCTGCGCGAGGGCATGATTGCGATGGAGCAGCGCTACCCCACGCCGGACGAGGCCGCATGGGTGACAACCGTGGTGCCAACGCTGGTTCGCGCCGGCGAGGCTAGCAACCGCCTGCCCGAGCAGGTGCTAATGACACTGGACGTGCGCCATGTCCCTGAGGAAACGCCAGAGCAGATCAGGAGTGCGCTGGCAGCCTGCTTTCCGACTGGTGAGGTGCGAATCGTTCGCCACGGAACCCCGCTCAACACCGACCCGGCGCATCCACTGGTCGCACGGCTTGAGCAGGCGGTCAGCGCAGTCACTGGTGCGCCGGCGGTGCGCTTCCGCGAGCACTTCGCCACCGATGCGCGTTTCTACAGCGATCTTGGCATTCCAGCAGTTTGCCTTGGCCCGATCGGCGCTGGCCTACACTCCGACGAAGAGTGGGTTGACACTCGCAGCCTCGAGCAGCTATACTCGGTACTGTACCAGTTTTCGGAAACCTTTGTCTGAAGGCCGAACAACAATGCCGCCAATGATCCACGGTCCGCTGCCCCCGCCGCTCGCTTCCGCTGTTTAGCGGCGAGGCGGCACCACGCTCCTGATGCGGGCCATGCCCGTGCTTTTGCCTGCCTCCGCGCCGACTGCTCATCCCTAATTTCTTTTGTAACTTTTTAGTGCGCCAGGATGCGTAGAGCATTCCTGCCAGAGTCGTAAAACAAGCAGGGGTTTTTCGAGGGCTGCGCCCCAAATCCCCGCTTTGCGCTAACGCGCGTGTTTACAACTCGAATAGGAATGCTATAGGCACTGTGCCAGCAGGCACATGCGTATGTGTCTGCGCGCCATGAGACAAACGAGGCACGTATGCAATCAAGCACGGTATCTTCACCACGCACAGCGACGGGCGCGGGCGCATTGATGATCGGGGGCGCTGCGGTGCTGTGGGGCACTGTGGGCGTCACGACGCAGGCGCTCTACGATACATCTGCGACAAATGCGCTCTCGATCGGCTTCTTCCGATTGGCCCTTTCGGCACCAGTGCTGCTGTTGGCCTGTTGGCTGTTCGTCGGTCGAGCGATGTTTCAGATTGAGCGGCGCGATTGGTGGCTTATTCTTGCGCTCGGCGCACTGACGGCGACTTACCAAGTCTGTTTGTTCTCGGCGATTCGTTTTGTGGGCGTCTCGATCGCGGTCGTCATTACGCTCTGCGTAGCGCCAGTGTTTGTTGCGCTGGCCTCGGTACGGCTATTCGGCGAGCAGCTGACACGCTGGACGCTGCTCGCGCTCGGGTTGGCGCTAATCGGCACGCTACTGCTTTCAGGCGGCGGCGCGGGGCTGAACGCAACCACAGGCGCAACGATCACCGGCGTGGCGCTCGCGCTTGGCTCGGCGCTGGGGTACGGGTGCATAGCACTGATTGGGCGCGTGCTTGCGCCACGGTATCACCCGCTCCAGCCAATCGCATTTGGCTTTACCGCTGGGGCGATCATCCTGCTGCCAATTGCGCTGGCGCAAGGTCTCGTGACAATGTACGCCCCGTTGGGATGGGCACTGCTGCTGTACATGGGCCTGCTGCCCACCGCAGTGGCCTATGTGCTGTTTCTGTTTGGCATGCGCGCAGTAAGCGCCACCACGGCAAGCGTGATTACACTGGTCGAACCACTGACGGCGGCGCTGCTGGCTTGGTGGTTATTTGACGAACGGCTGGGGCCTGCGGGGCTGCTCGGCGGCGCACTGTTACTTGGCGCGATCGCGCTGCTGTACCGCAATGAGGAGCGGCGCTGATATGGTATACTTCCCGCCGTCATATAGAAAGGATTATCAATGCGACGTATGGTTATGTTTATGCTGCTGGTGCTGATGCCGCTGCTGCTCGCGGCCTGCGGTGGTGCGCCAGTCGATCTTAGCGTGGTGACACCTGCCGAGGCGACCGTGGTGAGCACCACTGGCAATAGCGAGGTAGACGCCATTCTGCAACAGTGGCAGGCCAGCGTGCCAGCCTCGATGCAGGAGCGCCAAGTCAAGCCTGAAACGATCAAGCAGGAGACCTACACGATTGGCAAGACGCTCGAGGAGGTTAAGAGCTATTACGATACAAGCTTCAATGTAGAGAAGGGCTGGATCGCTTCCAGGCGCACGCCTGGACTAGACGCCGCGCAGGGCGTGCTGGTGAGCGGCTACGAGAATGGCGTGAACTCACTTATCATCGGCGCAATCGACCAAGCGCAGTACGGCGGCGAGGGCGTGGTGGTGTTTACCGCCACCGGCAACAAGTAGGAATACGATAGACGATATTAAAAAACAGTAGGGGCACGATATATCGTGCCCCTACTGTTGTATCGTGCCCCTACCGCTTTATCGTGCCCCTACCGTTTTATCGTGCCCCTACTGTTGTATCGTGCCCCTGCCGTTTGCTGT
>JACMIM010000648.1 GCA_014381165.1 Roseiflexaceae bacterium | reverse complement strand
GCGCCAAAATCCTCGGCCCGCGCGACCATGGGCAGAAAGGTGCGCTGCGGCACGGCCTGGGCGTGCGCGGCGGGCGGCGGGCTAAACGCGGATGTGCAGCAGGCGACCAACAGGGCCAGCAGTAGAATCCGGTGGGAACGCACGGGCATAACGTGAACTCCAAAAAATGCGGCGGCTGCGGCAGAGTATAGCACGCACCACACATGCGGGTTAGCAGCCCGCTATTATGGCGCGAAACACGCTACAGCGCTTTCATTTCGCCCGCGACGGGCAAGGAAATAACGAATCATTGTTTCGGGTTTTGGCGCTTTTCGCCAAAAACCGAAACAAAAAAATACATCTTCCATGCTGCCGCAGGCAGGAATCACCAACTGCGTAAATCCTAATTGTGTTAACGCGCTTCAGCGCGTTTCGCATATCAGCCGCCGAATTCATTCGGCGGCCGTCGTGGCAACGTCTAGCTTGCGCCCTACACGCACCTGTGGCACCATGGCCTTGCGAAAACTACCGCCGGTTTGGCCCGCGCGACCGGAACCAAGGAGCACCGCCATGACCAGTGACACTGTCGCCGCCAGCTTGGCCGCGCTGGAAGCCTTTCCCGCCGCGTTGCGCGCCCAGGTCGCCTCGCTCGACGATGCCACGCTGCGCTTTCGGCCTGCGGGCGAGTGGTCGGCGATCGAGAATGTCGGCCACCTGATTGACATCGAAAGCGTGTGGATGGGCCGCTACCAGCAGATGTTGAGCGCCGAAAACCCGGCCTTCCCGCGTGTCGATGTCGATGAGATCGTGCGTCGAGCTGAATACCAGAACAAGAATCTCGACAACCTACTGCAAACCTTCGCTGGCCTGCGCGCCGAGGCGATCCCGTTCCTGCGCATGCTCAAGCCAATGCACCTCGACCGCCCCGGCGTTCACCCGGTGCGTGGCCCCATGACCGTCGCCAGTGGCATTGGCATCCACGCCAACCACGATCAGTTGCACGCCGACCAGATCGCCAAAACTGTCGCTCAGGCGTAGAACCGTCGGTACGGGCGGCTCGCGAGCCGCCCCAACACACACAATGACACACTACACCGACATCCTCGCCGCCGCCGCTCGCCTGGCTGGCGTGGCGCACCGCACTCCAATCGCAACTTCGCGTGCGCTCGACGCGGCAGCGGGCCGCGCGCTGCTGCTGAAGTGCGAGAATCTACAGCGCGGCGGTGCGTTCAAATTTCGTGGTGCGTACAACGCGATCAACCAGCTGCCAGAGGCGCAGCGCGCGCGCGGCGTGCTAGCCTTCTCATCCGGCAACCACGCCCAAGGCGTGGCGTTAGCTGCCCAGCTGCTCGGCGTGCCCGCCGTGATCTGCATGCCGACCGACGCCCCGGCGGTCAAAGTCGCCGCCACACGCGAGTATGGCGCAGAGATCGTCTTCTACAACCGCCAAATCGACGACCGCGAGCAGTTTACCCAGCGCGTGGCCCAGGAACGCGGCCTGCCGCTCATTCCACCATTCGACCATCCCCATATCATCGCCGGTGCTGGCACCGCCGCGCTGGAGCTACTTCAAGCTGCGCCCGACCTCGACGCGCTGGTGGTGCCAGTCGGCGGCGGCGGGCTGATCAGCGGCTCGGCCCTGGCCGCCCACGGCCTACGGCCCGACCTGCCGGTCTATGGCGTCGAGCCGGAGGACGGCGACGACGTTCGCCAGTCGTTGCGTGCCGGCCAGCGCGAGTGCATCCCGCCACCCCAGACCATTGCCGATGGCCTGCGCACACAAGCCCCCGGCGCGCTGACCTTCCCAATCATTCAGCAGCATATTGCCGATATCTTCACCGTGAGCGAAGACGAAATCCGTGCAGCAACGCGCTTCGCCCTGCTACGGCTCAAGCTGGTGATCGAACCAAGCGGCGCGGTCGGCATCGCGGCGGCGCTCGGCGGCAAGCTCCCCGGCGACCCGCGCCGTGTCGGCATTATTATCAGCGGCGGCAACATCGATCCCGAAATGCTGGCCACATTATGGGGCTAACAGGAAAATCCCCCCCGCCCGTCCATCACGCCCCGCCCGTCCGTAGCCGTGGGGCTAACCCCCGCCCGTCTAACCCCCGCCCGTCCGTCATGCTTGCAGATTTGACAATCCCATCATAAAATAGCTGGCATGATTATCGCATTTGGCAACCCGGTCTACGATTTCATTCAAACGCCGGTGGTCACGACTGGCGAGCGTGTGCTGTCCGGCTGCTCGACCAATGGCTGCCTGGCGCTCAGCCGCCTTGGCCAGGCGACCATGCTGGTTGGCCGGCTGGGGCCGGACTATCACGCGCGCTTTGTGGCCGATATCGCTCGCTACGGCATCACGCCGCAGGTCGAATTGGCAGCTGAGACCGGCGGTTTCTCGCTGATCTACGATGCGCGCGGCAACCGCACGCTCGATATTCTTGGCGTCGCCGCGCCGATCGAACACGTTCCCGCTGCCTGTGCCGAGGCCCGCGCAATCATCGTCGGGCCGATTTTGCAGGAAACGCCACTCGCGCTCGTCAGGCGCATTCGCGCGGCCAGCCCGGCACCGCTGCTGCTCGACCCGCAAGGACTGATGCGCCGAATCGGCCCCGATGGCCGCATCGAGCACTTTCTGCCAGGTGATTTCGCCGAAGTGGCCGCGCTCTGCCACGTTGTCAAGGCCAACGAGATCGAGGCCAAGGTCATCACCGGCATCGACCCACGCCAAGATCGCTACGAGGCCGCGCGGCGGCTGCGCTCGCTAGGCTGCCAGATCGCGATCGTCACGCTCGCCGAGGCTGGCTCGATCATCGACGATGGCCAGCAGCAGCACGATATCCCAGCCTACGCTACCGACGCTCGCGACCCCACCGGCGCTGGCGATACCTACCTGGCTGGCTTTCTGCACGCCTGGCTTCAGCGGCCCGATGATATGTATTCGGCCGGCTGCTTTGGCGCGGCCACCTCCTCGATCTGGATCGAGCACACCGGCCCCGACGCGCCGATCACACTGGACGAGGCGGATCGCCGCGCACGCACATTGCAACGCTAACTAGGCCTATTGCGGGAGTTCTTTGCGCCTTGCGTAAAAAAACTCCAACAAAAAACTTCAATGATGGTTCCATTTCTGGCGCGCTTCCGTATGCTGTATGAGCAGACCACCATCCCGCTTGGCGGTATCTGCGTGCGGTTTGGCCTTTCCCCCGACATGCTCACAATCACCAGCCTGGTTATCGGCGGCGCAGCAGCGTTTGTGATCGCACGCGGCAACTTCTACGGCGGTATTGCGCTCATCCTGCTGATGGGCTTGTTCGATGTTCTGGACGGCGCAACCGCGCGCGCCGGCGGCACCGCCAGCACCTACGGCACCGTCTTCGATCACGTAATCGACCGCTACGCCGAGTTTCTGATTCTGCTGGGCATTATGCTGAACGGTGCGGCGGAGCCGGGCTGGACACTGTTTGCACTGTTTGGCATGGTTATGGCTAGTTATGTGCGCGCCCGCGCCGAATCGACTGGCCAACTCGCCTCGTGCAATGTCGGCTTCGCGGGCCGCCAGGAGAAACTCGGCTTGCTGATAATCGGCCTGGCGCTGCAACCGCTGTTGCCCGAACTGCGCCCGCTGCACTGGCTGATCATCCTCGTCGGCGTGCTGTCGCATATCACCGCAGTGCAGCGCCTGCTGTATGCCAAAAAGATGCTTGGCAGCCGCACGCACGAATAACAAACCCACGTCTTGCAGGGGTTTGACACATAGGCTATAATAAAAAAGTTATTGACGCCTTCTAGCGCGTTGCTTTGCCTTCGCTACCACAAGACCCGCGCGCAGCCGTAAAACATTACAAAATCAATAATGCACACGGCGGCAGCTGTTGGAGGAACGGTATGGCTATAATCAGCCTCCAGAGTGCCTACGATCAGACCCGGCAGTGGATTGAGAGCAATGAGCACGAGCGAGCCATCGGCCTCGCTCATCACATTCTCAGCCACTATCCCAACAATCTCGAAGCCTATCGCATTCTTGGCGAGGCCCACCTGGCCAGTCGCCAGCTTGATAAAGCTCAGGAGTCGTTTGAGCGCGTTCTACGCTCAGACCCTGAGAACATTCAAGCGCATGTCGGCCTTGGCATCACCTACGAGCGCAAGGGCAACCTGGAACGCGCCGTGCCAGAGTTCGAGCAGGCCTGGGAGATCAAGCCCGATGTGCCGGAGCTGCGCAGCCAATTGCTGCGCGTGTATAGCGACGCCTGGGGCAGCGAACACGCGACCCTGCGCCTGAGCCGCGCTGGCCTGGCCCGGCTGTATGCCAAGGGCCACATGCTGCCCAAGGCGATCACCGAGTTTCGCCAGGTGCTGGCCGACCAACCCACCCGGCTCGATGCGCGGATCGGCCTGGCCGAGGCGCTCTGGCGCGATGGCCAGGAGCAAGAAGCTATCTCGCTGTGTCGTGAGATTCTGGCCAAGCAGCCCGATGCGCTGAAGGCTAACCTGATCCTTGGCTACCTGCTGCTGGCCCAGGGCAGCCCCGAAGGCCAGCGCCCTTGGGACGCCGCCACGGCGATCGATCCACAGATGATTGTCGCCAGCGCGATGTTCGAGACATTGCCTAGCCAAGCCGCCAGCGAGCCGAGCCTGCCTGCGTGGGATGCCGATGCCTGGGAGCAGGCCCAGCGGCTCGCTCGCCAGCCGGTCGTCGCCGCTACCCGCCCGATCCCCGTCGCTGCGCCCGAGCTAGCCCGCAGCGCAACCCCCGCGTTTGGTGGCGACGATGATTTTCTGGCCGTGCTGCTGTCCGGCGGCTCCAGCGCAGCTGCGGCCAGCGCCTCCTCGATTGCGCCAGAACGCTTGGCACAACCTAGCAACTCGTTTGACGCCAGCTACAACGCCAGCTCAAGCTTCGCGCCCGCTGATCAAACAGCCGACGACGAACTCACGCCCTTCTCACTGGCCGACCTAGGCCTTTCCGATGACGAGATCGATGCAATCGGGCAACCGCAGCCGGGCGACACGGTGCCCTTCTCACTAGATGATTTTGGCTTAGACGATCAGCCCGTGCAGCTGCGCGATGTGCAGGTACCCGCCGCCCCAGCTCCCGACGCCGATGAGCCAGCCCTCACGCCCTTCTCGCTGGCCGACTTGGGGCTATCCGACGACGAAATCGCCAGCCTGGACGGTACGAGTGCGCCTGCCCCAGCTCCCGACACCGACGAGCCAGCCTTCACACCGTTCTCGCTGGCCGACCTGGGGCTATCCGATGACGAAATCGCCAGCCTAGACAGTACGAGTGCGCCTGCCCCAGCTCCCGACGCCGACGAGCCAGCCTTCACGCCCTTCTCGCTGGCCGACCTGGGGCTATCCGATGACGAAAT
>JACMIM010000647.1 GCA_014381165.1 Roseiflexaceae bacterium | reverse complement strand
GCTCGGCTACGTCCCCGACCAGCCATACCTGCCCGAGAAACTCACCGCGCGCGAGTATATCCAGCTGATCGCCGGGCTCTACCAGCTCGACCCGAGCGCGGCCCGCCAGCGCGGCGAGGAGCTGCTGCGCCTGTTTGGCCTGGAGGATCGCGGCGACGAGTTCGTGGGCGGCTATTCGCACGGCATGCGCCAGAAGACCGCGCTGGCCGGCGCGCTGCTGCACAACCCGCAGGCCTTCTTTTTGGACGAGCCGACAGTTGGCCTCGACCCGCGCAGCGCCCGGCTGATCAAGGATATTCTGCGCGAGGTTTCCGAGCGCGGCACGGCGGTGTTCCTGACCACGCATATCCTGGAGATCGCCGAGCGCATGTGCGATCGCGTGGCGATCATCAGCGGTGGCACTGTGATCGCAACCGGCACGCTGGATGAGCTGCGGGCCGGGCGCAGCGGCGAAAGCCTGGAAGATATCTTCCTGGAATTGACCGGCGGCTCGGAAGCGGCCGAGGTTGCGGCGGCGCTGGCCTAGCAGCTCGTGATTTCTACTTTGAGAGAACAAAGAACAGAGAACAAAGAACAGGGAACAGAGAATAAATACAATGTATGTTTAATTCAATTATGGTTCTCACGCGCGCGCAGCTGATGATCGCGCGGAATACGCTATGGCGCGGCAAGATTGGCCGCAAGATCGCCTGGGTGCTGGGCGTGATAGCGCTAGGTGTCATGGCCTGGGGTATCTACACGTTGATGAGTACGGTCGTGGCCGGCATGCGCAGCCCGGAGTTCGCCGAACTGCTGCGTGAGGCCGCTGCTGCTGCGCCGCCTGGCACCGTCATCCCCACTGATCTCATGCCATACCTGGTGGCACTGCCAAGCGTGGCGGTGTTTGGCGCGCTGCTGCTGCTGGTGCTGACCAGTTTCAGCACGGTGCTTTCGTCGCTGTATTTGTCGGGCGATATCGACTCGCTGCTGGTTGCGCCGGTGCCTATGCGGGCGGTGTTCGTGGTTAAATTCTTCGGCGGGCTGGTGCTGCCGTATTTGCTGCTGTTTCTACTGGTCGGCCCAGCATTGCTTGGCTTTGGCCAGGGCATGGGCTACGGCGCGGCCTACTACCTGGTGGCGCTGCTGGTGCTTGCGTTGGTGCCGCTGCTGCCGTTCTCGCTCGGCGCGCTGCTGGTGATCGCCGCCGTGCGCGTGGTGCCAGCCCGCCGCGCCCGCGAAATCCTGGGCGTGATCGGCGGACTGTTCGGCGTCGCCTACTACATTCTGGTGCAGTTCACCCCGGAGCTGAGCGATAATGTGGTCAGCAGCCAGGCACTAAGCACGCTGGCGCGCTTCAACAACCCGCTGCTGCCCTCGGCCTGGGCGGGCCGCGCGCTCAACGCCGCTGGCACCGGCGACTGGCCGACGCTGCTTGGTTTCGGTGCCTTGTTTGCATCTGTTTCGATCGGCGCATTTGTGGGCGCACTGCTGCTTGGCGAGCGCATCTACTACCAGGGCTGGTCGAACATGGCCACCCAAGGCGGCAAAGTCAAGGCCAAGCGTCAACGCCCTCAGCCCTCAGCCCTCAGCCCTCAGCCCTCGCCCTTTGGCCTGCCCACCGATTCGGCAGCGATTTTGACAAAGGATCTGCGCGTGTTTCGGCGCGACTTACGCAATGTGCAGCAGCTGATCTTTCCGCTGGCGATCGCCGGTATCTGGGTATTTCGCCTGATCGCCAACCCGCTTGAGCCGGTCGGCAGGCAGGACGATGTTTCGGCACTGCTTGGCATGCTTGCGCCAGCCGGCATCAGTGCATTCGTCTGCCTGACACTTTCATCGGCACTGGGCGCAAGCAACATCAGCCGCGAGGGCAAGGGTTTTTGGCAGTTGAAGATCGCGCCGGTAAGCGGCTGGCGGATTATTTTAGGCAAGTTCGCCCTGGCCTACGCGCCGTACCCAATCGTCGGCACGCTGTTCATTGTGCTGATCGCCGTGCTCCAGCGCAGCAGCCTGACCGATATGTTCGCGGCGCTGGCGATTGTGCTGCTGACTGGGCTGGGCACTTGTGCGATCACGCTCGGCATGGGCGCGGCCTTCCCCAAATTCGACTGGGTCAACCCCAATCAACAAACGTCGGTTCAGGCTGGCTGCCTCGCCCCAGTCATCTACATGGTCTACCTTGTGCTGGCCGTAGGCGCGGTGATCGGCCTGCCGCTGGTGGGCGCGTTCGTGCCATTCGGCGCAGCCCTCACCGTGCTCGGCTGGGCGATCATGCTGGCGCTGACCGCTGGCGTCACCTGGGGCTTTCTCGCGCTAGGCGCACGCCGAATCGAGCTGATCGAGGTGTGAAGCTAGGGGTCAGGGATCAGGGATCATGTTCGCCGATGCCCAAGCGTAGAGGCGGGGCTAGCCCCCGCGTGCTGGCCCCCACGTGCAACCGTAGACGCGGGGCTGGCCCCCGCGTACCAAGACAGGATCACACAATGCGTCACCGTCCTATCATCTGGCTGTGTGCGCTAGCCGCGCTGGCCTTGGCAGCGGGCGGCGCTCAGGCCGCAGAAACGGTTGCCACGTTAGGGCGAATCGCTGGCGGCCCAGCGGGCGAGCGCGGCACTGCCGATGGCGCGGGCGACGCCGCGCGATTCGATTTTCCCGCCGCGATCAGCCTGAATGGCGCGGGCAGCTTCGCACTGATCGCCGACGCGCAAAGCAGCACCATCCGCCGAATCGACCTGCCCAGCCGCCAGGTCAGCACGCTGGCGGGGCTAGCAGGCCAGCGCGGTACCGCCGATGGTGTGGGCGCGGCGGCACGCTTTGCCTATCCGTCCGGCATTGCCACCAGCGCCGACGGCAGCTTTGCACTGATCGCCGACACCGACAACCATTCCATCCGGCGGCTTGACTTAACCTCGGGGGCGGTGACGACGCTGGCGGGCAGCCCAGGCCGTGCCGGTAGCGCCGATGGTATCGGCACGGCGGCGCGCTTCAATGCCCCTGGCGCACTGGCGCTCAGCGTTGACGCCCGCTTTGCGCTGGTGGCCGACGGCGACAACCACACGATTCGCCGGGTCGATCTCGCCAGCGCCGCCGTAACGACCGTGGCAGGCAGCCCTGGCGTTGCCGGCAGCACCGACGGAGCTGGCGCGGCGGCGCGTTTTCGCACGCCGCGCGGTTTGGCAATCAGTCTTGATGGACTGCGCGCCGCGATCGCCGACAGCGACAACCACACGATTCGCCTGCTCGACCTGGCGACTGGCGCAGTTTCAACCGCCGCAGGCAGCGCTGGCCAGGCGGGCGCACGCGACGGAGCCGGCACGCTGGCGCGCTTGGCCTTTCCACGCGGCCTGGCCTTTGAGCCGGGCGGTGCGCTGCTGATCGCCGATTTCTCGAACAGCACGATTCGGCGGCTCGATTTGGCCAGCGGCGCGGTGACAACCGTGTTCGGCACGGCGGGCGCAGCGGGCGCAGCCGATGGGCCAGGGGCAGCGGCCCGCCTGAACTTCCCCGCCGCCATTACAAGCGCGGGCGGCACCACGCTCATTGCCGATACCTACAACCACGGTCTACGCCAAGTCGCCAGCGCCACACTTCAGGAGCAGGTGTTTCTGCCAGTGGCAGGGCGACAGTAATCCGGGCGATACCTGTGAACGCGCGTCAGCTCACTGTGAGGATTTGAAATCTTCTGCCGCGCAACAGCGCGTCCTCTCGGCGAAAAGAGCAGCGCTCGTGCAACGTCGCCTCCGGCGGGGGTTTGGGGGTGGCTTCGCTACCCCAGGATCTTTTTCTTGTTTTTTGGCGGCGGTGCCGCCAAAAAAGCAAGAAAAGCGAGGGTTGGAGCGCAGCGCCAATGACTTTGCACGAACCCTGGTGAAAACAGGACAGCGTTTGACGAGTAGTATAACTATTGTTATACTACTCGTGATGAAAACAGCCATTTCTTTACCAGACCCGCTTTTTACAGCGGCGGAACAGTACGCCCACGACAAAGGACTATCGCGCAGTGAACTGTATGCGCAAGCACTTGCCTACTTTCTCCACGTACATCGTTACACTACAGTGACTGATGAATTGAACCAGCTCTATCCTACCGAAACAAGTTCGGTTGACCCTGTCCTTGGCAACGCCCAGACACAAGCCCTCATGAAAGAAGCCTGGTGATGCAGCGCGGCGATGTTTGGTGGGCAGACTTACCCGATCCCTCTGGCTCTGCGCCCAGTTTTCGTCGGCCTGTTGTTCTGATTCAGGCTGACGCTTTTACGCAAAGCCGTATTGCAACAGTGATTGCTATAGTGCTTTCGAGCAATCTGCGCCTTGCAACCGCACCGGGAAATGTGCTTGTACGCGCTGCCGAGTCAGGATTACCAAAAGATTCGGTCGTTAATGTGTCTCAGATCGTCACCCTTGATAAGGCTGTGCTTGACGAGTACGCTGGACATCTCTCCGATCGGCTCCTGATTGAAATCGAGCAAGGCGTGCGGCTTGTGCTCGATGTTTAATTCGCGTTCAAAACTCCCGCCGAGATGGTAGAATACGGCGATGAATGCGAATATCCACGAAACAATCTATGACGTGATTGTGATCGGCGGCGGC
>JACMIM010000646.1 GCA_014381165.1 Roseiflexaceae bacterium | reverse complement strand
CATGGCGGTTGCGGCCGGCGCAGCGGTTGCTGCGGGAGCTGCGGCGGGCGCGGTGGGCGCAGTGGTGGATGGGGTCGCGCCACATGCGGCAAGCAGACCCACGCTTACACCACTGGCGGCGGCGCGCAAAAAGGTACGCCGGGATAGCAGCTTCGGTGAGCTATCGTGTTCCATGCTTCCACTCCTTTGTCTCAGCAGGTACTGGGCTTCTTTTGTTCATTCCTTACAGAGAATACGGGTACTATAGCACAGGCTTTGCAGAAACGGAAGAGCCTGATTTACAGCGCTTTCTGGCCAAAGATAGGCCGTGTGCCAGCTTGCAGGCGGCAGGACAAGACGCCTAATACAAGTCCTCGCTCTGCCCCAAGGCAAGATCATCTAATTCATAGTGCAACGCTGTGGTTCGTATATCCTTGTGGCCTAAGGCCTTCTGCGCCAATCGAATGTCTTGTTTGGCTAATCGTGTGCCAAGAAAGCGTCGAAAGTCGTGCGGCTTCACATGGTCGAGGCCAACCTGTTTGGCATAGTGCTGAACGGCTTGCCAGATCGCGGTTGCCGTCATTGCGTGGGCCGTCAGTCGAGCGTCACCGCGCCCATCATAGGCAGTAAAGACTGCCTGACTTGCGACATGGCGGCAGCGGCGCCATTCCTCCATCCAGCGGCGTGCTTCTCGACTAAGCAAAACCAGCCGTTGTTCAAGATCATTCTTGTCTTGAACCCAGATACCAAAGCCTTGGTCAGTTTCCACAATCTGATCAAACTGAAGCCCTGCGGTTGCACTTGCCCGCATGCCGCTTGACGCCAGCGTATGCAGCAACGCGCGGTCGCGCACACCGCGCGGCGTTGTTGCATCCGGCGCGTCGCACAATGCGCGCATGGTTGCGGGGCTCAACCGCGTTCGGCGGTGCGACGCGCGACGTTCTTTCATGGCCTTCACGCTGACGCCGCGCACGCGCCGAAACGCATCGGCCAGCGCGCCGGCGATATAGCCCTGTTCGGCTGCCGCAACCATGATGCTGCGCACCGCAGCGAGCTTGTTGTTGATCGTGTTTGGCGAGAGAACGGGAGCTTGTTGCTGAACGAGCGCCGTGCGCCAGCGAGCAAGCGTTGCAGGTTCCAGCGCCGCATCGCGGGTGCGGGCAAACGCGCAGTAGGCCAGAAAGTGCTGCGCATACTTTTGCACGCTGCGCGTGCTTACGGTTCCTGCCACAATCGCGTGATCAAAGCCGACAAGCGCAGATGCAGGGCGCAAGGCCTGTTCAGCCATGGCGTCCGCTGTGAGCGCCTGGCCAACGCTACGTTTTGGCATCCGCGCAGCTCATTTCTGCCAACACCTGGCAATAGCTTCAGAAAAGGCACATTTCCTGAACCTATTATAGCACGAGCCGTCAAGCCGCCGGATCTTCAATTGCGCGCACCGCGCGGCTGGTTGCCACACCTGCGGTGACAAGCAGCGTGAACGCGCCGCCAACGACAAACGGCGCAGCTGGATCGAACTCGCCGAGTAGGCCGGCCAGCACATGGGAAATTGGCTCTAGCCCAACTGCGGCCAAGCCAACCACCCCCATCACCCGGCCGCGCAGATACGCGGGCGTGGCCGACTGAAACCATGTGGTCAAGCGCACCTCTTCCAGCCCTTCGGCAAAGCCCATGATGGCGCTCAGGAGTGCCGCCACTACAAGCGTTGGCGCGAAGCCAACGCCGATCGTGCCAATGCCGAGTGTCGCTGCCACAGCAAGCACCAGCGGCCCCAACCGCCGAATACGACTAATGCTGCCAGCCACGATGGTACCCGCCATGCCGCCCGCGCCAAACGCCGAAAGAATCAGGCCGAACGCCGGCGCACCCTGAAAGCGTTCGATGGCCAGCATCCCACCGCCTACAAGGTACGGGCCGATCAACGCGAGGTTCAGCCCCGCCAGCAGCACGACAAGGCCGCGCAGTGCCTGCTGACGCCAGACAAACTGTAGTCCCACACGCAAATCAGCTGCCAAATCCGGCTCGTCTGGTGTCGTGGTTGCATCGGCATTGTTGGGCGGGGGCTGCATGGTGACAAACATCAGTGCGAGCATCGAAAGCAGCGAGCTTGCCACACTTATGGCCATGGTTGCGGGCGCGCTCACCGCCAGCACAAGGCCCGCAACGCCAGGGCCGACAAAGCCAACAATCTGGGTTATCAAGCTAGTTACGGCGTTGGCTGGTGCGAGCATCGCACTGCTGACGACACGCGGCACGACCGCGCTTGCCGCAGGAACATAGACTGCGTCGACCACGCCGAGCAACACCGCAGCGACAAACAACTGCCAAAGTGCGAGCGCGTCGAAGGCCAGCAGCAGCGTTACGACAAGCGCCACTACCGCGCTTGCGGCGCTGGAACTGATCATCACCACCCGCGGGCTGAAGCGATCGGCCAGCGCGCCGCCGAGCACAATGAACAGTGCCCGTGGTATCGCAGCGGCGGTCAGGACTGCCCCCAGCACCAGGCCTGAGCCAGTCAGCTGGAGCGCAAGCCAGGGCAGCGCGATCAGATACATCTGATCGCCAAGCAGCGAGCCAGATTGCGCCAGCGCTAACCAGCGAAAGGCTGGCTGCGCAAATGGCATTGCCAGGGGAGTTGCAGTCAATTGGGCGGCCACACGAGCTCCTTTCCGTCGCGTTTCAGCGCGTGGCTTGATCATTCGATGCAAGCTCGGCCCGCGCGCTCATACCTGGGCGTAGGCCGCGTTGTTGATCGAGCGCAACTTCGACCAAGAAGCTGCGTCGCCCCGCCTCCTCAGTTGCCGTCGGCGCAATGCTGCGCACCCGCCCGCTGTAACGCCCGTTCGGCATGCCTTCGATACTAATTGCGACCTGCTGGCCTTCGCGCACCCGCGCAATATCAAGATCGCTGATCCGCACGTCGATGCGCAGCGTGCTCGTGTCGGCAATCCGCACGGCTGCACTCGCCGTCGCGCCACTCCAGTCGCCGGGGTCGATTGCTACATCGGCAACGACCCCGGCAAATGGTGCGCGTAACTGAACGCTTTCGAGGTCGATTTGCGCCGTTGCCAGGTTCGCTTCGGCCAGCGCGATATTCGCCGCCGCCTGTGCGCGTTCGGCTTGTGTGGGCGCGGGATACAACTGTTTGAGATTGGCTTGCGCGGCCTCGACCGCCGCCTGCGCCGCCGCCGCACGGTCGATCTCGGCGGGCAACTGCTGGCGGGCGCGGCCTGCCTCGGCTTGTGTTGCCTGCTGCTCGGCCTGCTGAATGCCCGTTACCTCGGCCTGGCGCGCAGTCTCGAAGGCCACCTGCGCCTGGGTGACTGCGGTTTCGGCACCACGCAGTGCCGCTTCGGCCTGCACGAATACGGCGTAATACTGCTGGCGCTGGCCCTCGCTCAGCCGGTTGGCAACTGGTTCGCCAGCTGGCCCGATCAGCTCGGGTGTAATCGGATCCTCGCTGCGGTCGCGGGCGATCTCCCAGTTGCGCTTGGCGACGCTGTAATCGGTTTGGGTTTGTGTGAGCGCAGCGACCGCCTGCTTCAAGCTCAGCTCGGCGCTCGTCTTCGCCGCCGAAAGCTGATCGCGCGTATCCTGCAGACTGGCACCGGCGGCGGCAACCGTGGCGTCTGCCGTGCGGTTATCTTGGGTTTGCTCGACCCGTGTTTGCGCAAGCACAATCGCGGCCTGGCGCACCTGTGCATTGGCAGCGGCGATTGCCGCACTCCTCGGTGGTGAATCGAGCCCTGCCGCTTGCGCATGTGCAATCTGCGCCGCTGCTTCAAGCTGAGCGACCTGGCGCTCGAAGCGGCGTGCGTCGATGCGCGCCAAGAGCTGCGTTGCGCTCACAACGTCGCCGCGCCGCACCAGCACCTCGGCGACCGTGCCCGAAACGGTGAAGTTCAAATCAACCTCACGCGCGGCTGTCACAACCCCGATGCCGACAATCGCACGAGGCGCGCTTGGGGCAGCCATTGCAGTGGGCTGGGCATTCACTGTTGCTACCGCTGTCACCTGCTCGGGCACAGTTGCCGTGTTGGGAACGGTCGCGCCGCAGGCCGTGAGGCCAATTGCACATAGCAGCGGGATGAAAAGAACATGGAATCGCATCTAGCTTGCTCCTCGTGAGATCGGTTGGTCGTCGGCTGTTTGGGCTGGCACTGCGGGGTTAACGGGCCTGGCGCGTGGACTCCGCCAGGTCGCAATGCGAGCGGTGAACGAATCGAGCAAACTGTAGGCGGTCGGCACAATCAGCAGTGTCAGCAATGTCGAGGTGAGCATGCCGCCGATCAGGACCACGGCGATGCCGCGCCGCAGATCGAGCCCGCCGCCTTCACTAAAGAAGTGGATGCCAAATGCGGTGGGCACCGCGCCTGCGACGATCGCCGCCGAAGTCATCAGAATCGGGCGCAGCCGCACCGCGCCAGCTTGAACCAGTGCCGCATGCTTCTCGACGCCGGTGTCGCGCAGTTGGTTGGCGAAATCGACCAACAGGATCGAGTTCTTCACGACCAACCCCAGCAGCATGATCAGGCCGATCATTGCCACGATATCGAGCGGCAAATTGGCCAAGCGCAGCGCGACGAACGCGCCGATGAAGCTGAACGGCATCGCCAGCATGATCACGAGCGGCTGCAGAAACGAGCCAAATTGCGAGGCCAACACCATGTAGACAAACAGCACCGAGAGGCCCATTGCGATGAACAGCGAGTTCAGCCCTTCGTCTTGATCGCGCTGCTGGCCGCCAAAGCCCAGTGTTACATCGGCGGGCCGCTCGATTTCGCCAACTGCCGCCTGCACGGCCGCGCGAACTACCGCTTCGTCGCTGCCCTCGGCCACATTCGCGCCGACAACAATTTCATACAGCCGGTTCGCGCGCCTGATGCTGGCCGGCCCTGCGCCGCGCTCGATTCGCGCGATCTCGCCCAGCAGCACGACGCCGCTTGGCGTGGGCAGGCTCAGGTTTTGCAGCGCCGCAAGATCGGCGCGCTGATCAGGTGCGAGCCGCACGACGATGTTGGTATCCTGCCCGCTCTGCCGCAGCGTGGTGGCCGTCTCACCGCCGATCAGGGCGCTGATTGCGGCTTGGATTTCTTCTGCACCTAGCCCGAGAGCGGCAATACGCGCCGGATCAAAGGCCAGCTGAAGCTCGGGCTGGCCGCTCGAAAGATTAGTGCCAATATCGGCGGTGCCGGGAATCGCACCCAAGGTTTCTTCGACTCGCGCGACGATTGGCGCAAGCTCAGCAGGTGGGCGCGACGAGCGAACTTGCACCTGAATGGCGCGGGCTGCTATGCCGGTGCTGGTGGTGCCGTCGGCCTGAACGGTGCTGAACGCAAGCTTGGGTAGAAACGCAAGCTGGGGGCGCAGCCGGTCACGCACTGCCTCGCTAGCGTCGGCACTGGCCGCGAGAACGGTGAATGCGCCGCTGTTGCTGCCGCTTTCATACCCATCGCCACCAACTGCGACTTGCACCGCCACAACCTCGGGATCAGCTTGAATAACCGCCTCGGCCTGCCGCGCCAGTGCGTCGGTTGTCGCCAAATTCGAGCCAACTGGCGCTTCATAGGAGATCGTCACAGTGCTGCTTTTGCCTGCGGGCAGAAAGGCGAATTGCAGGCTGGAAGCCACAATGCCGCTGACAAGCAGAATCACCAGCGCGGCTGCCACCGGCACCCAGCGCCGCCGCAGGCTCCAGCGCAGTGCCCGCGCATACTGGCGGCCTAGCCAGTCAGGCTCGTCGTGACCGATCTGCGCGCCCGTTGCGCCCGCGCTGGGCGGAGCGGTATCGCTTGCAGCTTCGATAGGTTTGTTTCTGCCGTGGAACAGATGCGCCGAAAGCATTGGCGCAAAGGTAAAGGCTTCGACCAGCGAAAGCGCCATGGCTGCGGCAACGGTGATGCCAAAGGCTTTGAAGATAATGCCGGTTGTGCCGGTGGTAAAGGTAACTGGCAAAAAGACCGCGATAATGGTTAAAGTCATAGCCAGCACCGAGAGCGCGACCTCGGCGGTGGCGCGACTGGCGGCTTGAACTGGCGTGAAGCCACGCTCCATGTAGCGGAAAATGTTTTCGCGCACCACAATTGCGTCGTCGATCACCAGGCCGACCGACAGCGAAAGTGCGAGCAAGGTCAGAATGTTCAGGCTCAGGCCAAACAGCAGCATCGCGCCAAAGGTGGCGATCAGAATGATTGGCAGGCCAGCCATGGTCACCAGTGTATTCGGCAGATCGCGAAAGAACAGCAGCACCACCAGCAGCGCTGCGATCACGGCGAGAACCATTTCTTCGATTGAACTGCTGACTTGCGCACGCACTTCGCGCGCGTCGTCGGCGGTGACGACGAGCGTAAGCTGTGGGTTGGCGGCAATCAAACGTTCAAGCTGATCGGTAGCATCGCGCGCAACCGTGATCGTGTTAGCTCCGGCGCGCTTGACCACGCTGAGTGTCACAGCGTCCTGCCCATTCAAGCGCGCATAGGTTGCCACCTCGGCGATGCCGTCCTCGATCGTGGCAACATCGCCAACGCGGTAGGGCGTGCCGCCGATCGGCAACTGTGCAATGTCGTCAACCGACTGGAGCAGATTAGGCGCGCGGATGGTCAGCCGCTCGCTGCCGATATCGAGCGCGCCCAACCCCGCATTCAGATTCGCGCCGTTGATCGCCGCGCTGATCTGCGCGGGCGAGATCGCCAGTACTTGCAGGCGGTCAAGTCGCAGCAGCACATTGATCTGGCGTTGCCGCCCACCTGCGACCGCGACCGCGCCAACCCCATCGACGCGGCGCAGTGCTGGAATGAATTCGCGGTCGATCAGGCGACGCAGTTCCAGCGGTGAAAGGCTTTGGTTGGCAGCGACGGCAACCTGGAGAATCGGTGCTGCGCTGGGGTTGTACTGCTCAACCGACGGGTCTTTCACAGCGCGGGGAAACAACGGCCGAATCCGATTGACTGCCTCGCGGGCCTCCTGGAGCGCCTGATTGATATTGACTTGACTATTGAACTCGATCACGACAACGCTGATACCCTCGCTGGAGGTCGAGGTCAGATTGCGAATGCCGCTCAAGGTTGTGACTGCGCCCTCGATCGGCTCGCTCACCTGCTGGGCCACACTTTCCGGCCCAGCGCCGGGGTAGTTCGTCACGATCGAAACCACCGGCACCGAAAAATCGGGCAGCAGGCTGACTGGCAGGCGGGTGTAGGCGAACAGGCCGACGACCACCGCAAGCAGCATGACCATGACAACAAAAACCGGCTGCTTGATAGACACGTCTGAAACAGCCATGCCATGCAGGGGTTCATTGATACGTTTGCGGGCCATAACACTCCCTTCGGTGCGCGCCACGATCCGAAGCGGAGCTTCCACTCCGCCTCGAAAACCTCACTGGGAAATTAGCGGACGACAAACGCCGTAATTGCGGTGCTGCCGCTGGCGTGGCCGCGCGCAACCAATGTATAATTTCCATTGCCAAGTCCATCGACAACCAGCCGCAGCCGGTCGCTGCCGCGTTCGTCGGCGCTGTCCCACTCTGCGGCAAGTTCACGCACGGCTTTGCGCTCGCGGGTAGCCTGTTCCTGTACCACCGCTTCAGCCGTCAGCGCACCGCCGCGATTCCACAACCGCACGACTTGGCCATTCGGTGCATTCAGCCAATAGAACACTGGCTCGTTGGCACGCATTGCGCTGGTTGCAACCGTAAAGTTGCGCCCATCGGGCTGCGTGAGCAGCGCGGGCTGATTTGGCGCAGGCGTTGGGCCTGGCGTGGCGGTCGAGCGCACCTCGAAGCCAACGACGACCGTGGTTGTGCTGGTTTGCCCGCGCGCAACCAGGCCATAGAAACCAGGCGCCAAGCCTTCGGTTGAAAGCCGCGCCCGCACCGTGCCGCGCTCATCGGCGCGGTCGTATTCGGCGGCAAGATCGCGTAGGCTTTTGCGATCGCGGTCGGCTTGCGCCCGCATCACTGATTCAGCGCTGATCACATCATTGCGCAGCCAGGTTGGAACAACTTGGCCGTTCGGTGCATTGAGCCAGAAGAAGACCGGCTCGTTCGTGCGGAAGTTCGCACCGCTGACCGTAAAGTCGCGGCCATCGGCTTGTACCGCCAGCGTGGTTACCGTTTGGTGTTCTGGCTTGGCTTGAACCGCATCCACGCCACCGCCAGCCAACAGTGCCAGCGCCACCGCACCACCCAGCAACGAGTATTTCCATGTTCGTGACGAATGCATTACGCCCATCCTCCTTGTTTCACGCGGCGAGTTGGGTTGCCGCGTTTCATGCTTTTGCACAGCTTGAGCATAGCAACAGCAGCGCTGCGCAACCACGGCGAAACGTGGAACTTCGTCAAGCCGGTTGCTGAAGCGCGCCTCAGCAGATTGCTGAGACGAACTCAGCGTGATGCTGAGCATGGTTGCGGCGCGAAGACGTATAATGGCGGTAGCGCACGCCATTGGCGCGTGCGGCAAGCGCAAAGGTGCTCGGTGTGCGCTCGATTCGCTCAAAACTGCTGTTTGTTGCGGTGACGACAACCATGTTGACGGTTGCCATCATCAGCACATTGCTGCTCGTGGTTATTCGGCTTGATCGCGAGTGGTATGGCGGCGAGGTAGAGGCCGTAATTCTGGCATGGCAGCAGCGCGCGCCAGAATTTACGCTCAACCTGATTGGCAGTAATCAGCGCGGCTATATTGCCGACGGCAGCGGGCGGATTGTGTTTGCGTCGGGCGGCGCAGATGCAGCCTGCGCGCTTGGCACGCTTGTTTCAGCGTGTATGCCCGACGAGGCGGCAATTCCTGACAACGGACGGACGATTGTGCGCGATGGCACGGTCTGGCACGAATTTCGCCAGCCGCTCCGCGATGGCGTGATTGCCTACGCCCAAGTTCAACCCGATATCTTTCGTGGGCTGGCGAATGATGTCGGCGAAACAATTCTGCCGCTCGCGCTGGTAGCGATTCTCGGCGCATTGCCACTTGCCCTCATCCTTTCGATTGCCACCGTGCGGCCGCTGGCGCAGCAACTCCAGCGCATCAGCGCGGCAAGCCGCCGCTTTGCGAGTGGCGATCTGGATGCCCGGACTAACGAGCGTGGGCAAGATGAGATCGGCGAACTCAGCCAACAGTTCGACACCATGGCGACCACAATCAGCGGCCAGGTTCACGATTTACGCGCGCTTGTGGCACAAAACAGTGCGCTGGCGCTGTCTGCCGAAGCAAGCGCCCGTGTCGCCGAGCGCGCCATCCTTTCGCGTGATCTCCACGATACAGTCGCCCAGCATCTGTTTAGCCTAGCCATGGGCACCGCCGATCTCGCCGCGCTCATCCGGCGCGATCCCGAACAGGCGGCCCAGCAGGCCCAGCAGTTGGCGGCGATTGCCAGCGACGCCCAGGCAGAGCTTCGCGAGGTGCTCACATGGCTCCGTCCCAACAGGGTTGTCGAGCGTGGCCTGACGGAAGCATTGAACGAACTCGTCAACGCCTGGCGCGAGCGCACCCACGGTCAGATTCAGCTCGACGTGACCTTTGCGCCCGCTCCATTGCCGTTGCTGATCGAAAGCGTACTCTTTCGCGTGTGTCAGGAAGCGCTCGCCAATATCAGCCGCCACGCCGCCGCCCGCAGCGTCGCAATCAAGCTGACGTGCGATGCGCGCGAGGTTGTGCTGGACGTGCGCGACGATGGGCGTGGTTTCGACCCGTCTGCGCCTGCGCACGGCTTTGGGCTGATTGGTATGAGCGAACGAGTGCGGGCGGTGCGCGGCGTTTTGCAGGTGACGAGCAGGCCAGGCGCGGGCACAGTCGTGCGGGCAACCATTCCTGTGACAATTGATCATGAGGAGCCGGAGCAGCTATGCCAATAACACTCTTGCTTGTGGATGATCATGTGGTAGTTCGGCAAGGGCTGCGCATGTTGTTGGCTGCACGCGATGATATCGTGATCGTTGGCGAAGCCGATGATGGGGCCGAGGCGGTGCGGCGGGCGCGGGAGCTGCAACCGAATGTTATCCTGATGGATTTGTTGCTGCCGACCATGAGCGGTATCGAGGCTACACGCCAAATCCGCACGCAGCAGTTGCCTTGCACCGTGATCATGCTGACCTCGACCGTTCAGTCGACGCATATTCAGGATGCTATTCGCGCTGGCGCGGCGGGGTACGTGCTGAAAACCACAAACGCACAGGCGCTGATCGATGCGATTCACCGGGCCGCGCGCGGCCAGCGTGTGCTAGACCCAATCGCAGTCGATGCGCTGATGGACGGTATGACACGTTCCGACGCGCTTGAGGAGCTGACTGCGCGCGAACACGAGGTGCTACGGGTGCTCGCGCTTGGCCGAAGTAATGCGGAGATTGCGACAAGCTTCAGTATTAGCGAAGCGACCGTGCGCTCCCATGTCACAAATCTGCTCAACAAGCTCGGACTGCGCGACCGCATTCACGCAACACTGTTTGCGCTCAAACGTGGGATTATCTCGCTTGACGACATTGGTTGACAAGCGCGTGTGCGCCGGAATATACTAGCATCATCCTGTTCGAGTTAGATACAGACCTTTCGCTTGCTACCAACATTCACGCTTTTCTTCGCAGTTTTTGGGCTGCGGCGCAAAAAACCGCGAAGAAAAACAATTCCTTGCCCGCCGCAGGCGAAAAACGCGCTTTAAGCGAAAGTCCTGATACAGCAATCCTACCAGATTTGTAAAAAGTGGCAGGGGGATTTTCTCGGGGGCTGCGCCTCCAAACCCCCGCTTCGCGCTTCGCGCGTTTACAACTTAGGGATGCTCCATGATCAAGCGTCAACCTGCGCGTTCTGTAGCGCTGCTTGCGCCGGCGCTGCTTGTGCTGCTTACGGTTGGGCACTGCCTGCTGTATATCTGGCTCATCCCGCCGTGGCAGGCACCCGACGAGCCAACACACTTCGAGTATGCTGCGCTGATCAACCGACTGAACCGGATTCCTTCCGTCGCCGATGCCGACCCAGCCCTGGAACAACAGATCGTCGAATCACTGGTACGCCAGAATTTCTTCGCCTACCTGACCGGCCAGCAGCCGCAGCCCGCGCCGCGCAGCTTCGACGATGTGCGGCAGCATGTGTTTCTGCCACGCCAAGTTGGCGGCGACCCACCAGTGTATTTTGTGCTTGCCTCGCTGCTGGTTGACGTGTTTGCGGCACACCCGGTCGAAACACAGTTGCGCGCGCTGCGGCTGCTTGGCACGGTTTGGACGACAACCGTTGTGCTGTGTACCTACCATGCAGCACACGCGCTGCTGAGTAATCGCGGCGTTGGCTTCGCCGCCGGTTTGCTGGTGGCGCTCCAGCCCATGTTCATCTTTATTGGCAGCAGCGCCGGAAACGATGGGTTGGCGAACGCAATCGGTGGGGCGATCACATGGGCTGGCGTGGCACTGATGACGCGCACGTCCACGCAGCCGTGGCATCCATGGGTATTCGCACTGAGTGGACTGCTCGTGGTGGGGTTGGGCACCAAAAGCGCACTTGTCGCCGCCGTGCTCACATTCGCCCTGCTGGGCGCGGCAATGCTGGTGCGCTGGTTGCTGCGGGCGGGCGGGCAGCGCCGGCTGAAGCTGGCCAGCGTGCTCGGCTTGCTCGCGCTGGCAGCCGGGCTGGTCGGGCTGGTGCAACAGGGGCGCGATCAGCAGGCTGCCAGCGCTTGGCGTGGCACCACCGCCGCGAGCAATGCGCTGCGTGTCGCACAGGCGCCAGGGGCCGACCGGTTCGCGCTGTATGTGCCTGCAGGCGGCGTGGCGCTCCAGGCATTACCCGATGTCGCCGCTGAGTGGACCCAGAACCAGGTTCTACGCTGGAGCGCGCGCGTCTGGACTGGCCAAAATCCGGCTCAGGGGCGAATCGTTATTGATTACGGCTGGGGGCAGCTTGCGGTGCCGTTCACAGCAACCCGCGACATGCAGCAACTCGAAGTATCGCAGTTCATTCCGCTATACTGCCCGTATGTGCATGTCGCGGTGTTCGCCGACGATGGGCCGCTCTACGTGGATCGCCCGCACGCTGCGAGCGACCGCCGTGCTGGTTGGAATATACTTGCGAACAGCGATCTCCGCCAGCCAGCAGCGGCCCCTGGATCGCTCGCAGCCGGTCTTGCAACGAGTTTACGGCTCGCAGAGCTGGATTGGGTCTGGCGGAGTGAGCGCCTGCACGAACCGCCGCCGCTTGGCTGGGATCTAGGCAGAGTGTTCTTTGTTAGCTTTTGGGGGCAGTTTGGCTGGATGTCCGTTCCATTGGTGGGCGGAACACCGTGGGAGCTTGTGCTGGCTGTGCTTTCGGGCGGTGGCCTTGCGGGCACGCTTGTCTGGCTGTCGCGGCCCGCTCGCTCGGTGCAGCAGCGGCGCGTGGTCGGCCTGCTGCTGCTGCTGATCGTCTGTGGCTTGTTGTTCCCGCTGCTGAACGCCTACATTCAGCCGCGCGCGATGGCGATTCAGCAGGGGCGTTATCTGTTTCCCGCACTTGTGCCGCTGGCGTTACTGATCACGCTGGGTTGGCACGCGCTGGTTCCACGCCGCTGGCTGCCTGGGGCGCTTGTGGTCTGGGCACTGTTTTGGCTGGCCTTCGCGGGCGCGGCACTCCAGCTTGTGGTGCGGGCGTATCACTAGGCTGCTAGCGGGGGACACCAGCAAGTTTCACCAGCAGTACGTCATATTGCCTACCGTAAGCAGAAAGCTTGTGTACATGCGTTCCGCACAGTAGGTTCTTTCACCGATGTGTTGAGAAGGTGTAACCATTAGACTAACAGGGGAAATGCGGATGATGTGACAGGCGGGCTTCGTACCATCCCACCCCTGGCGGCTGAAGCCGCTGGCTGGGTTTACGAAGCCCGCCTGCGCGGGCTACCCGATTAATTGGATAGATGGAAACGAATGCCGCACTCCGTATGATACAGTAAGACCTATTCCTTTGTGATGTAGCAGAAATTGGCAGCGCCCGCGCTGCTGTTGCATAGGCGGCATCATGCACCTAGGCCCTTCGGCGCACACAACCACATCCTCGCTCCAGCCTGCCAAACCAGCCAGCCTCAGCGTTGTCGTAACGCAGCTGGTCGGTTGGAGCTTGGCGTTCTTGCTGCTCGCGCTGCCCTTTGAAACAGGATACGGTGTGGTTCTGCCGGGGCTGACGCTTACCGTTGTCGAGCTGATCGCGCTGGCGGTGCTGCTGTTGTGGAGCACAGCGCTCATCATCGAGCGCCGCCTTCCGCGGGTGCGCTGGCTGCTTTGGCCGGCCCTGCTGTTCAGCGGCGCACTTGTGTTGAGCGGCGCGCTGGCCCCGCAGTTTCGTGGCGAGGCCCTGAAGTTTGCGCTGCGGCAAGCCCAAGGCGCAGCGCTTGGGTTGTGCCTGGCCGATCAGGTATTTGCACATGGCTGGCCATTCGCCCGCCGCCTGCTCGTGGCGCTGGCCCTGGGCGGCGTGGCCAGCGCGCTGCTCGGGCTGCTCGAAATGACCGAGACGCCAACCATGCTTTTGTTGCTCGGCGTGTTCAAGCCGCAGCTCTCGCTGGTGGAAGGCGCACTGCGGTTGAGCGCGACCTTTAGCTACGCCAATATCGCGGCGATGTATTACGAAGCCCTGCTACCGCTCGCACTGGCCGCGAGCCTCGGGCTGCTGGCGGGCCGCTGGCGCTGGCTGGGGGCTGCGCTTGCCGCCGTGCTGCTAGCGGCGACAATTCTCACCTACAGCCGCGCCGCGCTGCTTGGCATCGCCTTCGTACTGGCCGCGACGCCGCTGCTGGTCGGCTGGCGTTGGCGCGGCGGCCAGCTGTTCCGTAGGTCGGCACTACTTTCGCTGGCGCTGGCCGCACTCGCGCTTATTCCACTGCTTTCAAGCCCAACACTGCGCCTGCGGCTCTACGCGCCCAACACTGGCGCGTGGTTGAGCGCAAAGATCGAGGCTAGCCCCATCCCACAGCTCGATCCTAGCGTATTGACTCGTATCCAGCTGAACGTGACCAACGACGGACGTGCGGCCTGGGAGCATGCTGGTCTCCGCCCGGTCATGCTGGCCTACCACTGGTACGATGCCGAAACCGGCGACTTATTCGATTACGAGGGCCTGCGCACGCCACTGCCGCGCGACATTGCACCCGGCGAGACGATCGCACTCTCGGCGCAGATCATGGCCCCGGCCAGTCCAGGCCGCTATGTGCTGGCCTGGGATATGCTGCGCGAACAGGGCGGCGGCTGGTTCAAGCAGGCCACGCCGCAAAAGGGCACGTTGGTGATCGTTGGCGGTGCGATTACTGCGCCGCGTCCCGCGCCCGTTCCGTTTGTCGAGGAAGATCTGCCCTCGCCCGCGCGCGGCGTGCTGTGGCAAGCCGCCACGCAGCTTTGGCGCGAGCGCCCGCTGCTTGGGATTGGCCCTGATGTGTTCCGCCATGTGTATGGCCCGCGCCTGGGCCTCGCGCGCTGGGACGAGCGCATTCACACGAACAACCTGTACCTCGAAATCTTGACCGGCGCTGGCTTGATCGGCCTGTCAGCATGCTTGGCGCTGTTTGGCACACTGGCTCGGCACATTGTTCCCGTGCTGCTTCGCCCACGCACTATCCTGCCAACGCAGCCACATTCGGCGTGGGCGTGGTGGTGCCTGCTGGCGAGCAGCCTTGGCATCGCGGTCTTTCTCATCCACGGCCTGCTGGATGTGTTTCTGGCCTTCACGGCAACCTACGTGCTGTTCTGGTGCTGGATCGGCCTAGCCGCAGCGTGTGCTGAACGGCTGGCGCAGCAGGCGCTGCGCCCTGAATAGGAGGACGGGTATGGCGAGCATCTCGCAAGCATCGGTGGGCCACTATCCCGTTGCCGAACGTGCGCCCGGCACAGCGCTGCGCGTCGCCTATGACATCACGCCGATCGACGATCAGCCCTCGGGCGTGGGCAATTATGCGCTGCATTTGCTGACGCACCTGCGCACGACCGACGCCGCACATGAGTATCTGCCAATTTCAAACCGGGCCACACGCTCGGCACTGCTGCCAGCTGACTGCGGCCCACACCCACTTTCGCGCCCGTTTCCCAGCCGGATGCTTTGGATGCAAGCGCGCCTGCCCGGCGAACTGCGCCGAATCAGGCCGCAGCTCTGCCACTACACCAATTCGATTGGGCCGCTCGCCAACCCGTGCCCCTATGTCGTGACCATCCACGACATGACGCTCAGCCTGATGCCGCGCCTGCATCAGCTGCGCAAGCACCTGAGCGTGCGCCCGGTGATCGCGCTGGTCGCCCGCCGCGCCCAGCGCATTATCACGGTTTCGGAGTACGCCCGCCAGGAGGTGATTCGCGTGCTTCGCATTGCGCCCGAGCGGGTTGTGGTCACACCTGAAGCGGCGGCAGCGTGTTTTCAACCGGCGCACGAGGACGAACAGCGCCGCGTGCGCGCCTGCTACCGGATAACGACGCCATACATTCTGTATGTCGGCACGCTGGAGCCACGCAAGAATATCGTGCGCTTGATCCGGGCTTGGCACGCACTGCGTCGGCGCAATGCCGTGCCGCATACGTTGGTGCTTGTCGGCGCACGCGGCTGGCAGTACGAACCGATCTTTCGGGTTATCGAAGAACTCGGCTGCCGCGATGAGATCATCTTTACGGGCTACGTGCCAGCAGCGCACCTACCCGCGCTCTACAGCGCCGCCGATGCGCTGATGTTTCCGTCGCTGGCGGAAGGCTTTGGCTTGCCGCTGGTCGAGGCGATGGCCTGTGGCACCCCAGTACTGGCCTCGCTAGCTCCGGCGCTGGTCGAGATCGCGGGCGGAGCCGCCCAGCACGCCGACGGCACGAGCGTCGCGGCGCTCAGCACAGCGCTGGAGCAACTGCTGACCGACCGCGCGTTGCACCAGGCGCTGCGGGCGCGCGGGTTGCAGCGTGCCGCCGAGTTTTCTTGGCAGCGCACCGCGCAACAAACCCTGGAAGTCTATGCAAGCGTCGTCGCGCAGGCTGCAGTATGGCCGTCGCTGCGCACGGTGGAGGGCTGATATGTATTTGACCCAGGCCGCGCCCAGTGTGTTGGTACCAAGCGCCGCCTTCTCGCCGCTTGAGACGGCGGTGCTTCAGGCGGTTGCGTATGCCGATGTGTTTGACTACGCGCTGACGGTGCCGGAAATTCAGCGCTATCTGGTGGGCCTGCGGGCGGCGCTGCCCGAGGTCGAGCACGCCATCGCCGGACTGACGCCAGACATGCTGATTACGCGGCGCGGGTTTGTGGTGCTGTCACACCACGAGCATGCCGTCGAGACGCGCGCGCAACGGGCTGCCCACGCCGCAACGCTCTGGCCCAAGGCGCAACATTATGGCAACCTGATCGGCGATCTGCCGTTCGTGCGGATGGTGGCGATCACCGGGGCGCTGGCGGTCGATAATGTCCAGCCGGGGGCCGATATCGACTACCTGATCGTCACCGAGCCGGGGCGGCTGTGGCTATGCCGCGCGCTGATCATCGCGCTGGTGCGGCTAGCGGAACACCAGGGCGCAATTGTTTGCCCGAACTACCTGCTATCCGAACGCGCGCTGATTCTGGATGAACGAAACCTGTACACTGCCCACGAACTCGCCCAGATGGTGCCGATCAGTGGGCAGGCCACCTACATGCGGATGCGCCAGCTCAACTCGTGGGCCGACCAGTTTCTGCCGAACGCCAGCCATGCACCACGCCCACTCGCGCCAAGGCCACCGCGCATGCGGCTTGCCCGCAGTCTGGCCGAAGCCAGCCTGCGCACGCCACTCGGCGGCTGGGCAGAGCGCTGGGAGATGGGCCGCAAGATTCGCAAGTTGAGCCAGCGCCGCGCGCGCGCTGCCGAGACGGCCTTCTGCGCCGATTGGTGCAAGGGCCACTTCGAGGGCCACGGCCAGCGCACACTCGATGCGTACCATACGCGCCTGCGAACAATAGGGCTACAGGTTACGCCATGAGCGAGATTCTGTTTGGACAATCCTACTATTTGCGCTTCGACCCAAAGCTTTGGGAGGCCATGCAGCCCTACCCGCCACTTGGCACGCTGTATGCCGCCAGCCTGCTGCGCGAGCGCGGCTATGCGGTGGCGCTGTTCGACGCCATGCTGGCTGAATCCGAAGCCGAGTGGCAGCAGGCGCTCGAGCGCGAACAGCCACGCTTTGCCGTGATCTATGAGGATAATTTCAATTATCTGTCGAAAATGTGCCTGCTGCGCATGCGGCAGGCCGCCTTCACCATGATTACTATGGCCAAGGCACACGGCTGCACCGTGATCGTCGGCGGGTCGGATGCCAGCGATCACGCCGAAGCCTACCACGCGGCAGGTGCCGATTTTGTGCTGATCGGCGAGGGCGATGCGACGCTGGCCGAGCTGATCGACCGGCTGGCGGGGCGCACGGCAACGCGGTTCGAGGACATCCTTGGCCTGGCCTGGGCCGGTGGCCAGGCAGCGCGTCGCCCTGATATCAAAGACCTCGACGCGCTGCCATTCCCAGCCTGGGATTTAGTCGACACGTCACGCTACCGCCAGCTCTGGCAGGCCCACCATGGCTTCTACTCGATGAACATGGTCACGACACGCGGCTGCCCGTACCATTGCAACTGGTGCGCCAAACCGATCTGGGGCCAGCGCTACAACGTTCGCAGCCCCGAGCATGTCGCCGCCGAACTGGCCTGGCTGAAGCGTACCTACGCGCCCGACCACATCTGGTTCGCCGACGACATCCTGGGGCTGAAGCCGGGCTGGCTGTCGCGCTTTGCCGATCTGGTCGAGCAGCACGATGCGCGGGTGCCATTCAAATGCCTGAGCCGGGCTGATCTGCTGCTGCGGCCTGGCACGATCGAGGGGCTGGCGCGCGCGGGCTGCCAGATCGTCTGGCTGGGCGCGGAATCCGGCTCACAGCAGGTTCTGAATGCCATGGAAAAGGGCACGACCGTCGAGCAGATCTACGAGGTCGCCCGCCGCCTGCGCCAGGCCGGGGTGCGCGTTGGCTTCTTTTTGCAGTTCGGCTACCCCGGCGAAACCCGCGCCGATATCGAACTCACGCTGAAGATGGTGCGCGACTGCCAGCCCGACGATATTGGTATGTCGGTCTCTTACCCACTGCCGGGTACGCCGTTCTACGAGCGCGTGCGGGGCCAGATCGGCACACAGCGCAACTGGCGCGATTCAGATGACCTGGCGATGCTGTATGATGGCCCGTACCCGACCGCGTTCTATCGCCAGCTGTATGTGGTGCTGCACAAGCAGTTTCGCTCGCGTAAGTACCGCGACGAACTGCTGGCGCTGCGCCACCCGCGCGAGCTGACCCGCCAGCGCCTGCGCCAGGCCGCCAAGCTGGCCTTCTACACCGCCAGCCTGCCGCTCGAGCGCTGGCGGCTCGACCGGATCACCCGCCAGCCGCACCGCAGCCTTGCGCCAATCGCGCCCAAGCTTGATTTGGAAGCCGCCGCCATGCCGTCACCACAGGTGGAGTAGATGCAGAAGATCGTTCTTTACAACCCGCAGGCCGTGTTCTACACCATGCCGCTGGGCCTGCTGGCACTGGCCTCGGCGCTCGACCCGGCGCGCTACCAGGTGCAGATCATCGACGGACGGCTGGAGCGCGACCCGGTGGCAGCGGTGCTGAAGGCAACTGAGGGCGCGCTGTGCCTGGGCGTGACCGTGCTAACCGGCGCGCCGATTCGCGACGCGCTCAAGATTTCGCGCGCGGTCAAGGCACAGCGGCCCGACCTGCCAGTTGTCTGGGGCGGCTGGCACCCCTCGCTGTTTCCGGTCGACACACTGGCCGAGCCAAGCGTCGATATCAGCGTCCAGGGCCAGGGCGAAATCACCTTTGCCGAGATCGTCGAACGGCTGGCGGCAGGCGCATCGGTCGCTGGGCTACCTGGCAGCGCCAGCCGCTCCCATGGCATCCCGCAGCTTGGCCCGCCACGGCTCATGCAAGCGGTCAATACGCTTGCGCCACATCGCTACGATCTGATTCCGGTCGAGCGCTACTTCGGCTTGAAGCGCCAGCGCCAATTCGACTATATCTCGTCGGCGGGCTGCCACTTCCGCTGCGCCTTTTGCGCCGATCCATTTGTCTACAAACGTAAGTGGGCCGGACTCGACCCAGCGCGCGTCGGCGAGGAGCTGGAGCAGCACTGGCGGCGCTACCAATTCGAGGAAGTCTCGTTTCAGGATGAAACCTTTTTCACCTACCGCGATCGCGTGATCGCAATTGCCGAAGAATTCCTGCGGCGCGGCCTGCGCTTCGCCTGGACGGCGACCATGCGCGCCGACCAGGGCGCGCGCCTGAGCGAGGCCGACATGGCGCTGTGCGTGCGCTCGGGGTTGCGCCGCGTGATGATCGGCGTCGAATCGGGTTCGCAAGAAATGATGGACTGGCTGGCCAAGGATATCAAGATCGAACAGGTGCTGGAAAGCGCGGCCAAATGCGTGCGCCACGGTGTCGGCGTGATCTTTCCGTTTATCGTCGGCTTTCCGGGCGAAAGCGACGCCAGCGTAACGGCGACGCTCGAGATGATCAAGCGCCTGCGCGCCATGAGCCCGCTGTTCGAGACGCCGATCTTCTACTTCAAGCCCTACCCTGGCTCACGCATCACCGACGAGGTGGTGCGCCAGGGCTATGCGCTGCCGCAAACGCTGGAAGCCTGGGCCGATTTCGACTTCATTGGCTCGTCAGGGCCGTGGGTCACACCCGAGCGCGAGCGGCTAATCGAGCGCTTTAAGTTCTACAACCGTTTCGCTGGCGGCTCGCAGTCGCTGCTGCGCTGGCCGCTGCAACAAATCGCGCGCTGGCGTTGCGCCAATGATTTCTACGCGCTGCCGGTCGAAAAACTCGTGGTCGAACGGCTGAGGCCACTGCCGAAACTATCGTAGGCGCGTATGCATCAACGCCACGAAGGCACAAAAGCCGCCCCTCACCCCAGCCCTCTCCCCGGTGGGAGAGGGCTGGGGGTGAGGGCCGCTCTTCGTGGCTATTTGAATGGTTATTCGAAAGGTACTGGCATGGATATCCT
>JACMIM010000645.1 GCA_014381165.1 Roseiflexaceae bacterium | reverse complement strand
TTGGCCGCAGCGCGCGGGCGTTCGCCAGCCACCCACGCTGCCAGCGCGACACCGAGGCGGTGATCAACACGGTGTTTGCTGCCGTGAGTGGGCAGCCCTGGGACGTGGGCGCGGGGGCGCGGTCGATCTCGCGCCGTGCCGCCGAGGCCGTGCTGGCCGGCTGCGACGACCAAAGCGTGGGTGTGGACTGCACCTGGCCGCTGTTTCTGTTGCGCCAAGGCGGCTTCCGCGTCGCACACCATGCGACCGAGGGCATGGAGTTCGAGACGCTGGATCGTTACGCCGACCAAGTGGCGGAGCTTGGCGGCCCCCAGGCCTGGATTGATCGGCTCGACCGCGACCCTGGCCAGTGGGCGCTGCGGCTGGAGGTGGCGCGGGTGGAGGTGGCGGCGATGGCTGGGGCGCAGGCGGGTTGAAACCCGCTGCTGCTATGCAAAACACGCTGAAGCGCGTTGAACGGGTTTGAACGCGCTTCAGCGCGTTTTGGCGTATCAGACACCGGATTCATCCGGTGGCCGTGGTGGCGGCGCAAAACCATACGCCACGCCCTCGTGATTTGCGCGTATGGCAGTTAGCGATTATGCTTGCTGAAGAAGTGTATCGTGCGACAGAAAGCTTTCCGAAATCTGAAACGTATGGGCTGACCAGCCAAATGCGCCGTGCAGGAGTATCAGTACCGTCCAACATCGCGGAAGGCCACGCGCGAACGTATACGCGGGAATACACTCGCTTTCTTACCATCGCAATGGGTTCACTCGCTGAGTTGGAAACACAAATAGAAATAGCAACTCGCCTTCGATTTCTTTCAGAAGATATGAGTAAACAACTGCTAGTTCAGGCTGATAGTCTAGGAAAACAGCTACGGGCGCTTTCCACAGCATTAGCGCAACGTGTGCGCTAGCCCAGCCCCTAGTCCCTAAATCCCAGCCCCTATGGAGAAACAACGTGCCTAAAGATGGAATAACAACACGCGAACACGACTACTCGCAATGGTACCTCGATATTGTGCAGCAGGCGGGGCTAGCCGACTACGCCGAGGTGGTGAAGGGCTGCATTGTGTTCAAGCCATTCGGCTATGCGATCTGGGAGCTTATGCAGCGCCAGCTCGACGACCGGATCAAAGAAACTGGTCATGAGAACGCTTACTTCCCGCTGCTGATTCCTAAAAGCTTCATCATGAAGGAAAGCGAACATGTGGCAGGCTTTGCGCCGGAGTTGTTCGAGGTGACGCATATCGGCAACGAGAAGCTGGAAGACCCGTATGTCATCCGGCCCACCTCGGAAACAATCATCGGCCACTTCTACAGCAAGTGGGTGCGCAGCTACCGCGATCTGCCGCTGCTGATCAACCAGTGGGCTAATGTGATGCGCGCCGAGATGCGCACGCGCCCGTTTCTGCGCACCGCCGAGTTTTTGTGGCAGGAAGGCCACACTGTGCATGTCGACGAGGCCGACGCCGAACGCGAGACGCTGATGATTCTACACGAGGTCTACGCCGATTTCGCCGAGCGCGAGATGGCCATGCCGGTGATTCGCGGCCTGAAGACCGAAAAAGAGAAGTTCCCCGGCGCGCTGCGCTCGTACTGCATCGAGGCCATGATGCAGGATGGCCGCGCGCTCCAGTCCGGCACCTCGCACAACCTGGGCCAGAACTTCGCGAAGGCCTTCGACATCACCTTTACCGACCAAAACAACACAGTTCAGACCGCCTGGACGACCTCGTGGGGTGTTTCGACCCGGCTAATTGGTGCGATGATCATGACCCACTCAGATGATGAAGGCCTGGTGCTGCCGCCGCGCCTCGCACCCATCCAGGTGGTGGTCGTGCCGATCCATAAGAATGAGGGCGAGAAGAGCGCCGTCATGGCCGCTGTCGGCGCGCTGACGGCGCAGTGGAAGGGCCGGCTGCGTTTTAAGATCGACAGCCGCGAGAACCTCAGCCCTGGCTTCAAGTACAACGAATGGGAGCTGAAGGGCGTGCCGGTGCGCGTCGAGGTCGGGCCGAAGGATCTCGAGAAAGGCACGGTCGCGTTGGCCCGCCGCGATATGCCGGGCAAGGCCGGCAAATCGTTCGTGCCCCAGGAGGGATTGACCGAGCGAATCGAGGCGCTGCTCGTTGAAATTCAGCAGGCGCTGTTCGACCGGGCGCTCCAGTTCCGTGAAGCGCGTACCGCCTTCGTCGGGAGCTACGACGAGCTGAAGCTCCAGATCGAGACGGGCTTCGCGCGGGCGTATTGGGCTGGCACCAGCGAGGATGAGAAACGCATCCAAGACGAGAGCCGCGCCACCATCCGCTGCATTCCGCTCGACCAGCCGGGGGTCGCTGGCATCTGCTTCTACACCGGCAAACCGACCAGCCAGTTGGTTATTTTTGCCAGGGCGTATTGAGTGAGGCTGGGGGCTGGGGGCTGGGGGCTAGGGGCTGGGGGAGAACAACGATTCTAGCTCCTGTGCTTGTAACCCCTAGTCCCCAGTTCCTAGTCCCCAGTTCCTAGTCCCCAGTTCCTGGTCCCTCTCCCTGAATCACATCTTCGAACATCTGAATGGCAGCGATTCGTTGCTTGCGCCTGTCGAAGGCGAAGGCGGCGATCAGCCACGGCGGCGCGTGCTCGGGCAGCTTGGCGAGTATGTGGCCATGATCGTGCGCCCGCTGAACCTGCGCCCGCGCTCGGCCACGCTGCTTTCCGAGGACGCCACGCGCGTCGAGGTTCGCGTCAGCACCGATACAACACATATCGTGGTGGCACTTTCGCCTGAAAACGATATGGCGGCTGAACTGTATCTCCTGCGCGTTCTCAGCGGGCGGCATCTACCGATCCCGCGCCTGATCGCTGCCGACCTGAGTTGCGCATTGCTGCCGTTTCCTTACATTATTCATGGGCATGTGGCTGGCTCGCCACTCAGTACCATCGAGGATACTGCGCTTGTTCGCGTCGCTGCGCGCCAAATAGGCCGAGCCATGCGCCATGCCCACCAGGTGAACGCGCCTGGCTTTGGCCGGCCTACACCGGCTGGCCGCTGGACTACCCGCGCGTGGAATGGTGTGCTGTCCGACTGGCTGGGCAGGCGTGGCGTCCGCTCGCAGGCAGGCGAAGTACTGGGCGAAGCGCTGGCGAGCGCATTCTGGGCGGCCACGGTCGAGCACGCGGCGCTGGAGTGCGCCGAGCCGTGCGTTATCCACGGAGCCATAGCGCCAGCGCACGCGCTTGTCACCGTGAGCAGCGCCGCCCATGTCGAGGCGCTGATTCGCCCTGGCGAGATCGTGGGCGGCGACCCGCTGTTCGACCTGGCGCTGGCCACTCTGCCGCGCTACCCGGCCGCATTTCAGCAGGGCATCTACGAGGGCTACAGCGCGGCAGGGCCGCTTGGCAAGCACCAGCACGTTAGTCTTCAACGCATGCGCCTGCTCCTGCACGCCGCCGATACACTTTCCAACGGCGATGCGATTGCACTCGCGCGTCTTCCCGAAATCGTGATCGATGCGTTAGGGCAGTTGTAGAATTGTTATAAGCCTAGGCC
>JACMIM010000644.1 GCA_014381165.1 Roseiflexaceae bacterium | reverse complement strand
CGGATGCATCCGGTGGCCGTGGCGGCGGCGCAAACATGTACGCCACACCTTCAGCCCTTAGCCCTTAGCCCTAGCAATATGGTATACTCTGGCGCATCGCTTGACCTCAAGAGGTGCCGAACATGGCCGACGAAACTACACATCCCTGGAGCCTGACCACCCGCCTTGTGCATGAGGGTGAGCGTGCCGCAACGCCTGGGCCGCTGCCCACCGCCACGCCGATCTACACCAGCGCGACCTACACCTACACCAGCGCCGCCGAGCTTGACGCCTGCTTCGAGCGCGGCGAAGGCTATGTCTACGCGCGTTATGGCAACCCAACTGTGGCCGCATTCGAGCGGGCCATGGCCGCCGCCGAAGGCGGTGTGGACGCGGTCGCATATGGGTCGGGTATGGCCGCCCTGCACGCCGCCATCCTGGCTGCTGGCACGCCACGCGGCGAAACCAGCCCGCGAGTCGAGCGCGTGCTGGCCGCCCGCGATATCTATGGCGCAACGACTGGCCTGCTCCAGGGCTTTTTTGCCGACCAGGGCGCACAGGTCGAGTATGTCGATATGTGCGATCTCGCAGCAGTCGATGCAGCCATCCTCACGACGAACCCGCAAGTCGTTGTGATCGAGCAAATCTCGAACCCGCTGCTGAAGGTGGTGGACGTTGCAGCCCTAGCGGCACGCGCAAAGAGCGCAGGCGCACGGCTAGTTGTCGATAGCACCATGACCACGCCGATTGTTCAGCAGCCACTACGGCTTGGTGCCGATCTGGTGGTTCACAGCGCGACCAAATACATTGGTGGCCATGGCGATGTGACCGGCGGCGTGGTGGTCGCGCGCGCGCCGCTGCTGGCCGCCACGCTACGCCGCCACGCGAAACTGCTCGGTGCAGTCCTTGGCCCGCACGAGGCCTTTGCGCTGCTGCGCGGCCTCAAGACGCTGGCGCTGCGGGTTCGCCAGCAGTGCGCCAATGCCGCCCGCGTGGCCGAGTGGCTGAACGACCAGCCCAGCGTGTCGCGGGTGATCTACCCTGGCCTGGCCAGCCACCCGCAGCACGAGCTGGCAACCACACAGTTTGGCGGGCTGTTTGGCGCGATGGTGACGCTGGAACTACGCGCCGGCGATCGTGCGGCGGCGTGGGCGCTGCTCGATGGGCTGAAGCTGATTCTGCCGGCCACCAGTCTAGGCGACATCTACACGCTCGCCAGTGTGCCAGCCATGTCCTCGCACCGTGACCTTGGGCCTGATCAGCGCCACGAACGCGGCATTGGTGAGGCAATGGTACGGCTCTCGATCGGCATCGAGGACGCGGCAGATATCATCGCCGATCTGCGTGGCGCACTGGCGGCGGTGTAAGCGCAATACAATTCGCCGCGACTGCGATTCATTGCTCCGCGTTGCACTAGATAGAAAGTACAGATATTGGGATTTCGTATTGCCTGCTCACTCGCGCTGATACTTGCCGTTGTCCCCTGTCGGGCCGCAAACGCCCAGCCTGCCGCGCCGGGCTGCCCGCTGATCGCGGCCTCGGCGGTGATCGCCGGTAATGCCGAGATCGTGCTGATCGACACGACGCGGGGCGAGCTGCTCAATTTCACCAGCACTCCTGGCGACGAATCGGCACCGGCCTGGTCGCCCGATGGTCGCACACTGGCGTTTGCGGCACAACGCGCAGGCAACTGGGATATCTACACGCAGAACTTGACCGGCGACCCAGCGCAGCGTCTGACCAGCGAACCTTGGTACGAGGGTTCCCCCGCGTTCTCACCCGATGGCCGCCAGATCGCCTATGAGTCGCACGCCGAGGGAGATCTCGATGTGTATGTTATATCGATGCGCGGCGGCATGACACAGGCCGTTATCACTGCGCGGGGCGCAGACACCGAGCCGCAGTGGGTCGGGCGCGACCGCCTGCTGTACAGCACTTGGCGCGACGAAGAACGCGCCCTTGCGCTGCACAGCCTGGCCGACGGCAGCACCACGCTGCTGACCGCTGCGCATGAGGAACCCTCACAAGCGGCTGTTTCGCCTGATGGCCGACAGATAGCCTATCTCAGCAACGGCGATTCGACCACGCGGCTACGACTGCGCGAGCTGTCAGGAGGGCGCAGTTCAGCCAGCCTCGCCCGGCACAGCGCTTGGCCGTTCTGGTCCGCCGACGGGCAATTATTCAGCCTCGAGCTGGCCGGCGGCGGCGACTATGGCTACCCGACCGGCTGGACGTTGAGCCAGCGCGCCAAGCCAGCGGACGACCCTGTAGCGCTGCGCCTGCCTGAGCTGCCAGGCCTCAGCTGGCAGCGCCCCAGTTGCGCGCCCGCCCGAGCAGTGCG